>NYZG01000087.1 GCA_002687025.1 Candidatus Poribacteria bacterium | reverse complement strand
GACCAGCGAAACCACCAGCGCCGCCACGACCAGGCCGCGCGCGAGGCCCGGCATCGCTTCTGTCACCGTTACGTCGCGGGGCGCCGACGTCATGTACATCCGCACGACGACGCCGAGGTAGTAAAACGCGGACACGACGCTGTTCAGCACGCCGATGACGACCAGCCACGTGAGGCCGGCGCCATACGCGTCGCGGAAGAGGAAGAACTTGCCCATGAAGCCCGCCGTCGGCGGAAAGCCGGCCAGCGACAGGAGCAGCAGGGCGACGCCAGCGCCGAACACCGGCCGCCGGAAACCGACACCGGCGAAATCGTCCAATGTCAGCCGTTCGTCGCGCCGGTCGCCGTGCAGGATCAGCGCGCCAAATGCCCCGATGCTCATGAGAGAATACAGCAGCAGGTAGAAGATCGCGGAGGACACTCCGCCCATCCCCGCCGCCAGCCCCACAAGCACGTACCCCGCGTGCGCGACGCTGGAATACGCCAGCATCCGCTTGACGTTCGTCTGCGTCAGGGCCATCAGGTTGCCGACCGTCATCGTCAACGCGGCAAGGACGGCGAACACGGTCTGCCATTCGGCCTGGTACACGGCACTCGACAGGAGGAATACGCGCAGAATGCCCGCGAACGCGGCCACCTTCGGCGCCGAGGCGAAGAACGCCGTCACGGGAGTGGGAGCCCCCTGGTACACGTCGGGCGCCCACTGGTGGAACGGCACGGCCGCCACCTTGAACGCGAACCCGACCAGCACCAGTAGCACGCCAACGCGGAACAGGGCAGACCCAGCGGACAACGCGGGCGCCATGGTCGTGAGGTTCGTCGTCCCCGTCGCGCCGTAGATGAGGGCGATGCCGTAAAGGAAGAAGCCCGACGAGAACGCGCCGAGGAGGAAGTACTTGAGCGAGGACTCCGACGACTCCGCGTTGCGTCGGAACCCCGCCAGGATGTAGAGCGGCAGCGAGAGCAGCTCGACCCCGATGAAGATGACGATCAGGTCGTTGCCACCGGCGATGAGGAGCATCCCCAGCGCCGACAGCAGCATGAGGATGTAGTACTCGCCGCGCTGGGCCCGGTGACGGTCCAGATATCCGATGGACAGCAGGATACACAACGCCGTCGCGAGCAGGCATATCGCCCCGAGAGACCGTGTGTACCGGTCGACCACAAGAATGGTCGGGGCGTAGCCACCCACGCGCGCGCCAAACGCCAACGCCGTTGTGCCCGTGGTACTGAGCAAGGCGATCAGCGCCACGACGACGCCGATCAGCGCCGCCCACCCCGTGGCCAGGCTCCACTTCCGGCGCGAGCCCATGTCGAGGCACAGACAGAGAACGAGGGTGGCGAGAAGGGCCAGCGCCCCGGAGAGCGCGCTCCACTGGAAGTCCAAGACGGCGGTCATTGGTATGCGGCCCTTCGCCTACGTCCCACGCCCGCGGCATCCGGCGGAGCGCGGCTATATCAGCACCAGGAACACCAGGGTCACGACCACGAAAATCGGAATCAGTATCGCGCACGACCACGCCATGAAGCCGAAGAACGACGGCATCTTCACGCCGTCCTGTATGGCGATCGAGCGCACCATGAAGTTCGGCGCGTTGCCGATGTACGTGTTCGCGCCCATGAACACGGCGCCCATCGAGATGGCCTTGAGGAAGCCGCCGAACTGCTGGAGGCTCGCCTGCAGTGCCTCGACCGACATCGACGCGACCTCGGGATGCCTCGCCTGTATGCCGGCGGCGACAGTGGCATCCACTGGTGAGGAGTTGAACCACGGTAGCGGGCTGTTCGCCAGATAGTCACTGACGACCGCCTCAGTAAGGTGCAGCTTGCCCAGCGCCGTGTTGAAGAACGTCAGATACGTCGGTGCGTTGTCGAGGAAGCTGGACAGTATCCCGGCAAGCCACATGTACGCGACCTCGGAGTTCGCCGCCCGGATCACCGGGGCCAAAGCGCCCTGTTCGCCTGCCTTGAGGATTGCGAGCGCCGGAATGATTGTCATGAAGATCCCCGCAAACAGTATCCCCACTTCCTTTATCGGCTCCCACTCGAACTCGTTCTCATCTCGCAACGTCTGCTTCGTCGCCGCGAACGCCGCGACCGTGATCAGGACGATCAGGCCGTCACGTACGAGGCTAGAAGCGCTCACGTGCACGCCCAACACCGTCACGTCGCCGGGCCGCCATAACCCGCTCAACAGGACCGCGCCCATGATGCCCAGCAGGAAGAGGAAGTTGTGCGCCCCCGCCAAAGCCATCGGCTGCGCGCTGCCGCTGTCGTCCGGCACGGCGTTCGCCTCGCGGCTCAGGTACCACTTGTCCAGCGCAACGAACACCAGCAGGACCAGCACGATCACTACTGCCATCTGAGGGGCAAGACTAAGCGTCCACTGGAACGGGACGCCGTGTAGGAAGCCCAGGAATAGAGGCGGATCGCCCAGAGGCGTCAGCGCCCCACCGATGTTGCTGACGAGGAAGATGAAGATCACCACGATGTGCACGCGGCGTTGCCGATGCTTGTTGGCGCGCAGTAGCGGCCGGATCAGCAACATCGACGCGCCGGTCGTGCCGATGATAGACGCAAGCACGGACCCAACCGCGATGAATCCCGCGTTCACCCCAGGCGTGCCGACGAGCGTGCCGCGAAGCACGATGCCCCCAGCCGCGACGAACAGCCCGGTCAGCAGGATGATGAACGGGATGTAATCGACGAGGTAGATGTGCAGGATTTCGTGCACGGCGACGCTCAGAGAGCCGTTCATCCCAAATATCACGCAGAACGGCACCGCGAACGCGAGCGCCCATATGAGCGACGCCTTCGGGTAGTTATGCTCCCACCAGTGGTGGTTGATGATGGGCCCGAGCGCGATCGAGAGGAGAATCCCGACGAACGGGATCACCCACAGCAGCGAGAGATCCGCGCCGATGCCCGGGCCGCCGTGGCCGCCTTCGGCCTCCTCGCCATGGCCGGCGTCAGGGCCATGCGCGGCCTCAGCAGTGGGCCCGTGATCATCCTGAGCGTCGGCGAGCAAGGGAAGGGCGAGCACCGAAACGGCCGCCAACAGAATGGCGGCGAGACGCATCCGTCTCGAACGGGACAGCGGCATCAATGACCTCCGGCCGGAGCGTGTACCTCAATGGAGCCGTGGCCGGAGCCACCTTCCTGAGGCGACACCCGGACGATCTCCTTCGCGCTGCCTGCTTTGCGCAGGTCGGAGACCGCGTGGTCGGCATCCATCCGGTCGAGGAAGTACTTCGGGAAAACTCCAATCAAGAATACAACCACCACGAGGGGAGCGGCAACGGCCAACTCCCGCAGCGTCAGGTCGGTCAGGTCCTCGTTCGCGCTGTGCCTGATGGGGCCGAAGAACACGCGCTGCACCATCCAGAGCATGTACACCGCCGCCAGTATGACCCCGAGCGCTGCGAACACCGCGTACACCGCGCGGCCCTCTGTCGCGAACGTGCCCAGGAGGATGAGGAACTCGCCGACGAATCCGTTCGTGCCCGGCAGCCCGATCGAGGAGAACGTCACGATCACGAACACCGCGGCGTATGCCGGCATCCGCTTGGCGATGCCGCCGAAGTCAGATATCTGGCGCGTGTGGCGCCGGTCGTAGAGCATCCCGACGAGCATGAAGAGCGCCCCGGTGCTGATGCCGTGGCTGACCATCTGGATCACCGCGCCTTGCACTCCCGCATTCGTCCCTGAGAACAGCCCCAGCACGATGAACCCGAGGTGGCTGACGCTGGAATACGCCACCAGGCGCTTCATGTCGGGCTGCACCATCGCCACCAGCGCGCCGTAGATGATCCCGACCACCGCCAGCACGGATACGAACGGCGCGTAGAACAGCGCCGCGTCCGGGAACAGCGGCAGGCAGAAGCGGATGATGCCGTACGCGCCCATCTTCAGCATCACGCCGGCCAGGATGATCGAGCCGGCCGTGGGAGCCTGCGTGTGCGCATCGGGTAGCCATGTATGGAATGGGAAAAGCGGAACCTTGATTGCGAACGCGACGAAGAACGCCCAGAAGAGCCAATACTGAGCGCGCCTATCGAATCCCTCCGCGGCGTGCGCCGTGACGAGAGTCAGATCGAACGAGCCGGTCTCCGCCCGCAGGTAGAGGATGCCCACCAGCATGAGCGCGCTGCCGGCCATCGTGTAGAGCACGAACTTCATCGTCGCGTAAACGCGCTCCGAAACGCGTCCGAACAGGAACGTCGAACGGGTTCCCGGGCTCCCCCATATGCCGATGAGCAGATACATGGGGATGAGCATCATCTCCCAGAACACGAAGAACAGCACCAGGTCGTACGCCACGAACGTCCCAAGCATGGCCGTTTCGAGCGTCAGCAGCGCGACCATGAATCCCGCCACGCCGCGTTCGCCGGATACGCCACCATCGTCACCGTAGGCCGACATCACCCCGGCCGGGACCGAACGGGTGTTGCGCCACGACGCGAGCACGCAGATGGGCGTCAGGAACGTCGTGAGGATGAACAGCCAAACGGAGATGCCGTCCATGCGCAGATGGAACACGGACCCTATGGAAGGAATCCACGCGCGGTAGACAGGGTCAGGAGACGCGCCGATGTACGCCAGCGATAGGACGAACGTCACCAACGACACGATCAGCGCGCCCGCCTTCAGTGCGTTGTCACGCATCGCGCGATCGGCGACGCCGTGGCTGAACAGGCCGGCCAGCGCCAGGACGATCGCCCCGACCAGCGGCAAGAATACGACCAACGTGAGATTCACGCCTTGGCTCCGTTCGCCGATTGGTTGCGGTCAGGGCGCAATGCGGCGCCATCGGCCTGCATCAGAGCAACCCCTTCACGAACAGCAGCACGACCGCGCCCGCGAGGATCAGCGCCGCGTACGTCTGCACCACGCCGGTCTGTACGTTCCGCAGGACGCCTCCGACGGCATACACGGCCCCCGCGGAGGCGTTCACAATGCCATCGATGATCCACTTGTCCACGAACCGCCACAGCACCCAGCGCGACGCTTCGTGGATCGGCCGCACGATCGCCGCGTCGTACGCCTCGTCCACGTACCACTTCGCACGAGGCAGTGCCGAGATCGCGTTCCCGCGGTTCAGTTGGTCGACCGACTTGCCCCGATAGATGAGGATCCCCACGACCATTCCCGCCAACCCGAGGGCGACGGAGATGAACATCGGCGTCATCGTCGTCGTTCCGTGGTGTTCCGCGTTGAGGACATCGGCCAGGAACCGGTAGAACAGGCCGTCCTCGTGCAGCCCCAGCACGGCGCCGGCAGTCGCGGACAGCACCGCCAGAACGATCAGCGGCAACGTCATCACCCACGGCGACTCGTGCGCGGCGTCGAAGAGCTTTTGGTCGCGGGACTGGCCCAGGAACGCAATCGCGAGAAGTCGGAACATGTACAGCGCGGTGAGGCCGGCGGCGATCGCTCCGAGCCAGAACATCCACTGGCTCTGCTGGTACGCCGCAAGCAGGATGGCGTCCTTGCTGAAGAATCCGCTGAGGAACGGGAAACCAGCGATCGCCAGCGCCGCCACCACGAACGTGACGAACGTTATCGGCATCTTGCGCGACAGGCCGCCCATTCGCCGGATGTCGCCCACATCGCGCATCGCGTGCAACACGCTACCGGCCGTCAGGAAGAGCAGCCCCTTGAAGAACGCGTGCGTCATCAGGTGCGCGACGCCGGCGCCGTACGCCCCCAAGCCGACCCCGACGAACATGTATCCGAGTTGGCTCACCGTGGAATACGCCAGGACCCCCTTGAAGTCGAAGGATGTCAGCGCCATCGTCGCCGCGAACGCTGCGGTGATGATGCCGACCGGCGCGACGAGCGACGGCCCGGTGCCTGCCAGCGTGTAGAGCACGTTCGACCGCGCGACCATGTAGACGCCCGCGGTTACCATCGTCGCGGCGTGGATGAGTGCGCTGACCGGCGTGGGGCCCTGCATGGCGTCCGGCAGCCAGACATACAGCGGGATCTGCGCCGACTTGCCGATGGCCCCGACGAACAGAAGCGCCGTGATCCACCACAGGACCGGTTTGCCCCACATGAGCGCGGGCCCGCCCTCAGCGATCTGCGCGTTCGAGAAGATCGCATCGAACTGCAGCGTGCCGAAGGTCGTGAACATCAGGAATATGGCGATGAGGAACCCGAAGTCGCCGATCCGGTTGACGATGAACGCCTTCTTCGCGGCCTGAGAGGGATAGGTCGAGTCGCCGGTCTTGCGCTCACGGTCGTACCAGAACCCGATGAGCAGGTACGAGCAGAGACCCACGCCTTCCCAGCCAACGAACATCAGCGCGTAGTTGTTCCCCAGCACGAGCACGAGCATCGAGAAGACGAACAGGTTCAGGTACGTGTAGAAGCGTGACAGACCGCGCTCGTCCTCGTGGCTCATGTAGCCTGCGGCGTAGATGTGGATCAGGAAGCTCACGCCCGTGATGATCAGCGCCATGACGCACGAGAGCGCGTCGTACTTCAGCGCGACATCCACGGAGAATGACCCGGCCGCCATCCACGTCCACAGCACCTGGTCGCCGACAGCGCCGCCCGAAACGAGCGGCACGACGATCAGCGCGCCAAGGAAGGAAGCCCCCATCGCGCCACAACCCAGCGCGGCTGAGAACCACTTGGGTAGCTTGGCCCCCAGCAATCCGTTGATGAGCACTCCCGCCAGGAGCGGCAGGAAGAGAAGCGCCGTCGGAGCAAGCATGAGCAGTCCTCTAGCGCCGCAGCATCGTGACGTCGTCGACGTTGATGCTTGCCCGGTTTCTGAACACCGTGACGATGATGGAGAGGCCGATCGCCACCTCGGCCGCGGCGATCGCCATCACGAAGAAGACGAATATCTGGCCGTCCACCGTGCCGTGCTGTCGCGAGAACGTGACGAACGCGAGGTTCGCGGCGTTGAGCATCAGCTCGATGCACATGAACACGACGATGGCGTTCCGCTTCACCAGCACGCCCACGACGCCGAGCGTGAACAGCGCCGCGCTGACCGCCAGACAGATCGCGAAGTCAGACATTGTCCGCCTCCGAGGAATCCAGACCGCGCCCATGCGTTCGGATCAGCGCGAGGACGCCGACCAGCGCCGCGAGGAGCACGATCGACACGACTTCGAAGGGCAGCAGGTAGTTCTGGAACAGAACGCGTGCGAGAGACTTCGTGTGGTCGATGTCGCCCGCCGCGGCCGCCGCTGGACCCGCCGTCGACGCGTACTCCCACACCACCGCGCCGACGATCCCGGCGAACGTGACGCCAAGCAAAGCTCCAACGAAGCGCCGCGTCCCGGAGGCCGCGGGCAGATTGCCCTGGTCGCCGAGATTCAGCAGCATGATCACGAAGAGGAACAGCACCACGATCGCCCCGGCGTAGACGACGATCTGCACTGCCGCAACGAAATACGCCTGCTGAAGAATGTACAGGGCCGACACCGCGAACATGGTCAGCACAAGCGACAAGGCGCTGTAGACCGGGTTCCGATTGACGATGACCAGAACTCCGCCCACGAGGGCTACGAGCCCGAACACCAGATACAGCAGCGTCTCCATGCGATCCCTTCGCCTTACGGCCCGCCGCGCTACGCCCGCGCCTGCGATTCGGCGCTACCTGCCGACTCCGCCTTCGTACGCATCACCGACACCAACGCGACGCCGCCAATCAGAGCCACCTGCCCGACGATCAGCGCCGGCCACAGCGGCACGCCCCACATCTCGTGCGCCGCCAGCCCGAGCGCCGTCAACACGACGTTCCCAAGCGCCAACGGTAGGAGCATCTTCCATCCAAGCCGCATGAGCTGGTCGTAACGGAACCGCGGGAACGTCCAGCGAATCAGCAGGAACAGGAAGAGGAACGCGGCTACCTTCGCGAGGAAGATCCCGAACGTGATCCACCACGGTAGGATCTGTTCCAGCCCGAAGAACGTGTAGCCACCCCAGAATAGACACACGTTCAGGGCGGCGCTCATCGTCATGTTGGCGTATTCAGCGAGGAAGAACGTCGCGAAGGTCATGCCACTGTATTCCGTGTGGTAACCCCCGACGAGCTCCTGCTCGCACTCCGCCAGGTCGAACGGCGCGCGGTTCGTCTCGGCCAGCGCGGCGATTGTGAAGATGACCCACGTCACCGGCTGGGCGAACACCATCCACATGCCGCCCGCCTGCCATTCGACGATCGTGTTCAACTGCAACGTGCCGACGATGAGCAGCACCGACAGAATCGCCAACCCCAGCGACAGTTCGTAACTGATGACCTGCGCGGAAGCGCGCAGCCCGCCAAGAAGCGTGTATTTGTTGTTCGACGCCCATCCCGCAAGGATGATCCCATACACGGCCAGCGACGCCATCGCGAAGAAATAGAGAACGCCTACGTTGATCTGCGCGACCTGGAACGGGATGCCGTCGGGAGCCCAGTTGACCGCGGAGAGCAACCCACCCAGCGCGCTGTCGGCCGGGATCGGCTTCGACCACGGGATGATCGCTCCCGTCATCAGCGACGGTACGAGCAGTATCACCGGCGCCGCCAGGTACAGCTTGCGATCGACATGCGCCGGGATGAGCACCTCTTTGGTGAGGAACTTGATCCCGTCCGCGATGGGCTGCAGCAAGCCGGCAGGCCCGACGCGGTTGGGCCCGTGCCTGTCCTGCATCCACGCGCTGACCCGGCGTTCCGCCCAGACGAGTATCGGCACGGCGGTCAGCACCAACAGGATGATGAAGAGCGCCTTCGCCAGCGCGACCACGATCTGTATGAGAAGTGTTGACATCGTCCTGCCATTCGCCGCCCGCCTGCGCGGACACGACGTGAGTTACTTCCAGAACATCCTGGCGTAGGCGTAGTTACCGTCGTTCGTTTCCGGCTCCGCCTCGCCGCTCCCCAACACATGGCCGCGCTCGCCCACGACCTCGAGTGTGACGCCCGCAAAGGCGGGAGTGGACGCGACGAGATCGGCCGTGACCGACGCCTCGTCGGTGTAGTCGAACTCAGTCTCGAGCGCTTCCGCGGCGTATCTGACGAACTCCCACTCCCGCATCGCCGTCCCGAGCGGGCGGTGCGCGGCGTTCAGCTTCTGCACGCGCTGCTGCGAGTTCGTGAAGCACCCGTCTTTCTCGGTGTACGTCGTGCCGGGGATGACGATGTCCGCCAACGCCGTCAGCGCCGACGTGCCGACATCGACGACGGCGAGGAAACCCAGCGCCGCCAGCGTCGCCACGGCGTCGTCGCTGAGCTCCGCGTCTGGGATTCCTGAGAAGATGATGGCCGCGTTGGCTCGCCGCAGCACTTCCCAGATCGCCGAATCCTGCGCGACTTCCTCCCCGAGGATCAGGCGCGCTCCCGCGCGATTCGGGTTCTTGTCCTTCTCGATCGTGAAGCCGGGATAGACCGTGTCCTCGTCGTCGCCCGCGGCGCTAAGCAGGCCGATCAGGCTCGTATGGACTGCCTCCGTGGCGAACCGACGGACGGCGTGCAGCTCCTCGTTCGTCGACCACGCCGAGGCGATCACCGCGACGTTCTCGCCTCCGGCGGCCTGTACCGCTCCGGCGATGCGGTCGAAGACGTCGGACCATCCGCACGCGACGAGGTCGTCGCCTTCACGCGCGAGCGGCATACGCAGTCGGTCGGGACTGCTCACGTAGTCGCAATCGTAGCGCCCGTCGTCGCACATCCAGAATCCGTTGACGTCCTCGTTGAGCCGCGGCTTGATGCGCACCGTCTCGCCGTCGCGGTGTTCGACGGTGATGTTGCAGCCCTTGCTGCAGCGCGTGCAGACGCTGTCGACTTCCTCCAAGAACCACGGACGCGAGCGGTACATGAAGTCCGTGCTGGAGAGAGCGCCCACCGGGCAGAGGTCCACGACGCTCCCGGACAGCTTGTTGTCGATGGGGATGCCGGGATAGACGTCGATCTCGTTCTTTCCGCCGCGATTCACGAGCGACAGGACCGCGTCGCCACTCACTTCCTCGGTGAAGCGGGCGCAGCGTGTACACACCACGCAGCGTGTCGTGAACAGGTCCACGTTCGGCCCGAGATGCTTGCGGGGAGGCGTCTTCTTCGTCTCGGCGTAGTTACCGACGTCGTGGCCGAACTTGTGGGCGAAGTTCTGCAGTTCGCACTCGCCGGCCTGGTCGCACGTGGGGCAGTCCAGCGGATGGTGGGCCAACAGCGACTCCAGCGAGGAGGCCCGTGCAGCCTGCACTGTCGGGGTTTCGTGGTTGACGACCATGCCATCCGCGACCCGCGTCGAGCAGCCGGTTGCCAGTTGCCTCAATGGCCCTGGCGCTCCGGGTAGCGTCAACTCGACGAGACACATCCGGCAGTTGGCCGGCGCCGGCAGCGTCGGGTGGTAGCAGTAGTGCGGCACCGTGATGCCGACCTCGGCCGAGGCCTGGACGACGGTGAGGCCGTCGCTGACCTCGTACTCGATGCCGTCCATCGTTATCTTCGCCATGGGTCGTCCTCTCGCCTCAGTCCCACGAGGGCTTCTGTGCGACCTCGGCAAGCACCTGCGGCCACGCGTAATTCTCCTCGGGCGGCGTCACGGCCTCATCGACGGGCAGCGTCACGCACTTCCCTTCCCGGATGTGCGCTTCGAATTCCGGTCGGAACTTGCGGGCGAAGCTCACCGCGGGCCACGACACGGCGATCCCGAATACGCAGATGGTATTCCACGTGAACGTGTCTACGTTCGCTATGCTGTTGGCGACCTCGATCAGTCGGTCCACGTCGCCCGGTTTGCCGCCGCCCTGTTCGATTCGCTTGGCGACGTCCCGCGTCCAAGGGGTGCCGTTGCGGCAGGGAGTGCACTGGCCGCACGACTCGTGCGCGTAGAAGTCGAGCAGGTTCGTCAGCGCGTGGACGGTGCAGACGGTCTCGTCCATGACGATTATCCCGCCGGACCCGAGCATAGTCTTCGCCATCTGCAGCGACGTGAAATCAAGCGGAACGTCGCACTCGTACGGCGTCAGCACGGGAGCCGAACTGCCGCCCGGGATCACTGCCTTCACTCGGTTGCCGCCACGGACGCCACCGGCCATCTCGATCAGTTCGTTGGCTGTGAGCCCCATCTCGACCTCGTACACGCCCGGCTTCTCGACGTGCCCGCTGATGCAGTACAGCTTCGTGCCGGTGTTGACCGGGTCGGTGCCCCGCGGAGGGTCGGAATACACGGTGCCTAGGGTCTTGTACCACTCCGCGCCCTTGTTCACGATGAACGGCACGTTGCAGAGCGTCTCAACGTTCTGCACGACCGTGGGCTTCATGAAGAGCCCCTGCACGGCCGGGAACGGCGGCTTGTTGCGAGGCTGGCCACGCTTGCCTTCGAGTGACTCGATCAGCCCGGTCTCTTCGCCGCAGATGTACGCCCCGGCGCCGGCGTGCGTATAGATGTCGAGAGCGAAGTCCTTGCCCGCTACGCTCTTCCCGAGGAGGCCGTTCGCGTACGCCTCCTCAATGGCAGCGTCCAAGCGCACCTTTCCGAGCGTGAATTCACCGCGGATATAGACGTAAGCGGTGTGAATCCCGAGGGTCCAGCAGGCGCAGATGATCCCCTCGATGAGCGAGTGGGGTTTCCGCTCCAGGACGTATCGATTGCTGAACGTCCCGGGCTCGGACTCGTCTGCGTTCGCGCAGAGGTACTTGGGCTCGATGTCCTTGGGGACGAAGCTCCACTTCATCCCGGTCGAGAAGCCCGCGCCACCACGACCTCGGAGGCCGGAGTCCTTGATCATGTCCACGAGATCGCTGGGCTCTTGCGTGAAGAGCTTGTCCAGCGAGCTATACCCGCCGTGCTGGCGGTACACCTCGATCGTGTGCATGTCCGGCACGTCGAGGTGCTCGTAGAGGATGCGTAGTTCTTTTGGCTTGCCCATTATCCCGCCAGGTGCTCGATCACTCGAGGCCGTCGATCAGCTCGTCGACCTTCTCGGGCGTGAGGAGCCCGTGCAGGTCGTCATCAATCATCATCACCGGCGCCTGGTCGCACGCCGCGAGGCATTCGGCCGACAGGAGGGTGAACTTGCCGTCCTCCGTCGTCTCCTCCATGCCGACACCGAGTTTCTCCGTGAGGTGATCCTTAATCGCGGCGCACCCGCACAGATCGCAAGGCAGCGTCTGGCATACGCGCACGATGTACGTGCCGACTGGCTCCTCGAGGAACATCGGGTAGAACGTCACGACGTCCCGGACCTGCGCGGGCGACGTCCCTACCAACTCTGAGATGTATTCCATCACGTCCGGCGAGACCCAGCCGTTCTGCCGCTGCGCAAGGTGCAGCGCGGGCAACGTCACCGCGCG
>NYZG01000086.1 GCA_002687025.1 Candidatus Poribacteria bacterium | reverse complement strand
GGGCAAGTTCGCCGGCGCGTGAGGCTGCCGTCGGGGAGATGTCCAGGCCGGCCATCGGCAGACCCTCCGACGCGATGCAGAGGGCGTTGATACCCGTGCCGCTACCCATCTCGACGCCAAGCTCGTCGGGCGGCAGTCCGGCCGCAGCGACGAACGCCTGCCACGCCGGCCGGACATGCTGCGACATGTCCCGCTCGCGGAAGGCGGCTCCCGACCCGATGATGGCCCGGTAGCGTTCCTCGTGCGTGCGCGCGTAGTAGCCACGTGGTACCTCGACAACCTTCGCCATCGCTTCGCCCCTTGTGTAGGCCTCGCCGCCGCTAACGCCTGTCGTAGAGCGGCTTCGCGGGCCAGCGGCTTGACACGGGCCGTGGCTCGGGGTACGCTCCGAGCATGGACGCTCTCATACCCATATTCGGCATCGTCCGCACGGCCCTACACCTCTACAGCTTCCTCGTCCTTGCGAGCGTCCTGCTGTCGTGGTTCACCTTCGGGGGCGCGGACCATCCGAGCGTGCACAGGGCACAGGAACTCCTCCACACGGCGACGGAGCCCTTCCTCGGCCCGCTGCGTCAGGCGTTCATGCCCATCACGATGCGCATCGGCCTCGACTTCTCACCGATGCTGGGGATCTTCATTCTCAACCGCATCGCGCAGTTCCTGCCCTACTGACAGTCTGCCGTCCGGGGCGACCCGGCGGCGGCCGCGAGCGCGTCGGTGGCGCCCCAACCCTTGCCCCAGCGCGAACAACGCGACGATTCCCGCGACTAACCAACCGAACCCGACCCGCGCGATGTGCGCGTGGATGAGATCGCCCAGCATGTACGCCGCGATCCCAAACCCCGCGAGGTGCGCGAACGTGCCGACGGTCGTGCAGGCGAGGAACGTCGGATACCCGCGACCCATCTGTCCCGCCGCGAACGGCACGTACAGTCCGAGAAACGCGACTAGCCGCCCGAAGATGAGCCACAGGATACCATGCCGCGCCATGGCCCCACTGACCGCCTCGGCCCCGCGCACCAGCGCCCGGACGACCCGCCATCGCGGCGCCCGATGGGTTCGCATCCACCGGCCGAGCCAGTAGACCGAGTTCTCGTAGATCGCTACGGCGCCGTACCCCGTGGCAAAGATCGTGTACGGATCGAGCTGCTTGCCTTTGGCGAGGACCATCGTGATGACGTACGCGTTCGGGACGGCGGAGTGGTCGCCGATCGTGACGGCGAAGAGGGCGAGCAGGATCAGGAGATGGCTACTGGACACGGCGCTCCAACGCTAGGCGACGGCCGGACTCCTACCGCCAGTCTGGGGGAAACACAGGGGAGCCGTCGGCGTCACGTACCATCACCGAGGAACGCAGCACCGCGTCGCGATTGAGCGGCCCGAAGATGTGGGGGAACCAGTGGTCCTTGGCCGGCTCGACGATGATCTCCGCGCGCACGCGGGCCGTGTCAAGTTCGAGCAGGAGGATGTCTGCCTCGGGCGGAAACACCCGCGCGCCAATGAGCTCGACCCACTCCGGCTCCGTGCAGGTGTGGATGAAGCCTTCCTCGTCGTAGCAGTCGGGCTTGTAGCCGTCGTCCCCGTCGTCGACGGCGTGCGACTCTTCGGTCGTCATGTGGTAGATGATCGCCGGTACCGCCTTAGCCACTGCCGTGCTCCCTATGGCTCGGGAATAGACGCGGAAATGCGGCCGTGGTTCGGCCGCATTGTGCCGCTTGTGTGGGACGCAGTCCGGCCCCTCGGTTGCGCCGAAGGCCGGTGGCTACTCCTCGTCGCCCTGGAGCCGCGCCAACACGGAGATGTCCTCGATCGTGTCGACGTTCCCGAGAGTGGGGTCGTTAGCCGCGACCTTGCGCAACAGCCGGCGCATGATCTTGCCGCTGCGCGTCTTGGGTAGCGCCTCGGTGAAGCGTATCTCACGCGGTCGGGCGAAGCGGCCGATCTCGCGCGCCACTTGGTCCATCAGCCCTGCCAGCAGGTCGTCGGAACCCTCCTCGCCGGACCTGAGCGTCACGAAGCACACGAGCGCCTCGCCGGTGAGTTCGTCAGGCGTGCCGATGACCGCGGCCTCCGCGACCGCCGGATGCCCAACGAGGGCGTGCTCGATTTCGGCGGTCCCCAGGCGGTGGCCGGAGATGTTCACCACGTCATCCACGCGGCCCAGGATCCAGTAGTAGCCGTCCTTGTCGCGCAAGGCGGCGTCGCCCGCGAAGTACCGTCCGGGGATCACGTCCCAGTACGTCTCCTTGAAGCGATCGTCGTCGCCGTAAATCGTCCGCATCATGCCGGGCCATGGCTGGTTCATCACGAGGAAGCCCTGTTCCTCGTCCGGCACCGGCTCGCCCGCCTGCGTCACAACATCGGGGTCGACGCCGAAGAACGGCAGCGTCGCGCATCCCGGCTTCGTCGGGGTCACGCCGGGCAACGGGGTGATGAGGATGCCACCCGTCTCCGTCTGCCACCACGTGTCGATGATCGGGCAGCGCTCGCCGCCGATGACGCGGTGGTACCACAGCCACGCTTCCGGGTTGATCGGCTCGCCGACGGTGCCAAGCAGCCTCAGGCTGGTCAAGTCGTGCTTGTTCGGGTAATCGTCGCCCTGCTTCAGGAACGCGCGGATGGCCGTTGGCGCGGTGTAGAAGATGCTCACGCTGTGCCGCTCGACGATGTCCCAGAGCCGGCCCCAGTCGGGGAAATTCGGGGCGCCCTCGAACATGAATGACGTCGCGCCGTTGGCGAGAGGCCCGTACACGATGTACGAGTGACCCGTGATCCAACCGATGTCGGCGGTGCACCAGTACGTGTCCTCCTCCTTGAGGTCGAACACGTACTTCGTCGTGTGCGCGGCGTACACCATGTAGCCGCCCAGCGCGTGCAGCACGCCCTTCGGCTTGCCGGTCGAGCCAGACGTGTAGAGGATGAACAGCGGGTGCTGCGCGTCCAGAGGCACAGCCGGGCAGTCGGCGTCCGCGTCGGCGACGGCGTCGTGCCACCAGACGTCACGGTCGTCGAACCACTCGATTTCGTTCTCGCAGCGCTTGTAGGTCACGACGTGCTCGACGGTGGGACAGGCGTTGTCGGCGAGCGCGTCGTCCACGGCCTTCTTGAGCTCGATGATCCGTCCGCGCCGCCACCCGCCGTCGGCGGTGATGATGCCCTTGCACGTAGCGTCGTTCACGCGATCCCGGATGGCCTCGGCGCTGAACCCGCCGAAGATGACCGAGTGCGTAACGCCGATGCGGGCGCACGCCAGCAGCGCTATGGCCAATTCCGGGATCATCGGCATGTAGATCGCGACCCGGTCGTCCTGCTCGAATCCCAGGTTCCTCAACGCGTTCGCGAACCTGCACACCTCGTGGTGCAACTGCTGGTAGGTGAGAGTGCGGACATCCCCCGGTTCACCTTCGAAGACGATCGCCGCCTTGTTCTTGCGCCACGTGTCGAGGTGCACGTCCAGGCAGTTGTACGAGAGGTTCGTCTCTCCGCCGACAAACCACTCTACCCATGGCTCGTCCCACTTCTTCACCGTATCCCAGCGCTTGAACCAGTGGAGTTGATCCGCTACCTCTGCCCAGTACGCTTCGGGGTCCTCGACAGAGCGGCGGTGGATGCGGTGGTATTCGTCCATGTCGGAGATGAGCGCGGCGTCCTGGAACTCTCGAGGCGGGTCGAACTTCATGCTGTCCGTTGCGACGCTGCCTGACTCCTGAGCCATTCGTGAATCCTCTCGACCTGAACGCGCGGAAATGCCTTGGCCACGCCTGCCGGGACAAGCCCACGCAGTAGTAGCATACCTGGTCTCGGGCTGTCAATTCGGCGAGCGGCGCCTCGGTTCCGAGCCCCTGTGACCCCTGCCAAGACTAGCTTCGCGGTGGGCGATGTCGCAACGCGCCCAGCACGACGCAGGCGCGAGATCGCCCGCTCATCCGCGTTAGCGGATCGACCACGCCGCCTCCCGTGCTCGCGACCCACGGACGACCAGCGTCGGGCGCGCGGCCGACACCGCGTGCACGTGACGCCGCGGCCGTCGATGGCGCCCGCGCACTCCGCGCACGCTGGGACGCGCCACCGGGCCGATCTGACGCGGGCCGCCACTTTCAATAGTGTGGCGCGGTCGATTAGAATAAGGCGGGAGCCGACATCGGCGCGGATACGCGGATCGACGCACGGGAGGGAGACGCCATGCCCAGGCTGGGATACCGGCAGGAGAGAAAGCAGCGGCCCGAGGATCCGCTTCGTCGCGAAGGCGATGAGACGGACGAAGGTGGCCCGAAGCGACCGGACGTCGAGCAACCCAACCGACAACGGCTGCTGAAGCGTATGCGTCAGGTTGACAAGGACCAGGCCAAGCGGTACCGACAGCGCACCGGCCAGTAGAGACGCGCCCGAGGCCCTCGCCGCGCATCGTCGCGCAAGGCGGTCGCGCGCCTCGGAACGAGCCCAACCACCCATCAGCAGGACGCATGTGGACAAGCTGACATTGCCCCCTTCTCTCTGGCAGCACACCGACTTCCAGGGGGACTTCCTCACACTCCTCGGCGCCGCGGGCCATGGCGTGCAACTCGGCGAGACCGGCGACAGCGCGAACATCACGCAGGTTGAGGCGACCACCGTCCTCGCCATTCGGTACGCCGACGGCGTGCTCGTAGCGGGCGATCGCCGCGCCACGGCCGGCAACACGATCATGTACGATCGCGCGGACAAGGTGATCGACGTCGACGATCATTCGGTCATGGCGATCTCTGGCTCTCCCGCCCTCGCCTACGAGATGGCGCGCGTCCTGGAGTATTCGTTCCGGTATTACCGCCGCAGCCAGCTTCAGGAACTCAGTATGGAGGGCAAGCTTCGCACGCTGTCCCGGTTGGTTCGGGACAACCTCGGCATGGCGCTTCAGGGCATCGGCGTTGTGCTGCCCCTGTTCGCCACGTACGACCTGGCCGACGACGAAGGGCGGCTCTACTTCTACGACGCGCTCGGAACGCAGTTCGAGATGGCCGAGTTCGCCGTCGCCGGGTCGGGCTCCGTGTGGATCCGCGGCGCGCTCTACTACCAGAATCGCTGGCAGCGGCGACTGATCGACAGTGACTTGCGTGAGGCCACGGCAACAACGCTACGCATGCTGGAAGCGGCGGCGCACTACGACGCGGCCACCGGCGGCGTCCGCGAGCAGACGGCCATTGTGCCTACCCTCAAGGCCGTGACCCGCGATGGTGTGCAGACGTTGGAGGAAGGCTACTTGCGCGAGGTCTACACGGATGCGGTGGAGGGCTCCGATGTACGATGAACCCCACAGGTGGCTGCAGGCCGTCGAAAACCGGATCCAATACGTCGAGAAGCGTCTGCGGGGCGCCAGCCCGGTGGTCGGCCTCCCCTACAAGGACGGCGCCGTGCTGTTCACCGTGTGTCCCCACGGCCAGCAGAAGCTGTACGAGGTGTACGACCGCCTCGCGCTCGGGGGATTGGGCCATCCGGCGGACGTCGAACGCCTGCGCATGATGGCCATCAACCTGGCGCACACGGAGGGCTTCGCCCGCTCCGCCGCCGATGTCACCTTGCAGCGACTGCTGAACTTCGCCATAGCGCCCCAAGTGAAGACCTCCTTCGACGAAGTGTTCCGGTCGCCGGTGATCGCGAAGTTCCTCATGGTGGAACTCGCCCACGCAGGTGAAGACACACGCTTCTTCACGCTGAACTTCGACGGGAACTTCTCCTCGCGCGACACGTTTGGCATCGCCGCTGGGACGCATCAGGCCGAAGAACTCATGGCTAGCCGCCTGGCAGACCATCCGCCGGCGTCCGACGCGCTCGACGACGTCTTGCAGGCCGCGCTGATGGTGTGGGCCGTCGGGCACTGTGTCGATTCGAACAGCACACAGTATGACGATCCACCCATGCCTTCGGACGAGGAGGTCGCAGCCAAGCTCCGGGAAGCTGCCGCGAAACTGGAGTTCGAGGCGGCAGTGCTCGACCGCGCTACCGCGAGCAGGGCGAAGTTCCGCGCCCTCGAGGCCGAGGACATCGCCTCGCTGCACACGCTCATCGGCGAACTGCCCGGCGGAGACGAAACATAGACGCGAGGGCGACGCCGTGAGAATCTGCGGCATCGAGACGGAGTACGGCTGTCTCATCGAGAGCGAGCGCGTCGCTCGCGAGTTCAGCCCAGACACGCTCTCGATCCTCGTGAAGGACCACCTGTTCTACGCGAACGATGTCGGCCTTCTGGACGTCCAGTACAGGGACCGTGGCGAGCCCCCGCGCAACGGCGGCTTCCTCTACAACGGTGGGCGGCTGTACATCGACATGGGGCATCTCGAGTACGCCTCCCCGGAGTGCCTATCCCTCCGCGACCTTATCGCCTACGAGCGCGCCGCGGATTTCCTGCTGCTGCAGGCACTCGAGGACCTCGGCATCCGCGACGACGTCACCTTCGTCCGCAACAACATCGACCACGTGACCGGGGCAACGTTCGGGTATCACGAGAACTACCTCGTGAGCCGCGATGTCCCGTTCGAGTACTACATGGTCCCGGCGCTGATGCCGTTTCTCGTGACGCGCCAGATATACGCGGGCGCCGGTCGAGTGGGCTTCCACGAGGAAGACGAATACGACGAGGACTACCGCCGCCGACGCCGCGTCGCAACCCGCGTGACGGACGAGGTGCCCTACCAGATCTCCCAGCGTAGCGATCACATCGTCGCCGACCAGTACGAGTGGGTCCAGTTCACGCGCGCGATCATCAATACCCGCGACGAGCCGCTCGCGGACGTGAGCCGTTTCCGGCGCATACACCTACTCCTCGGCGACACGAACATGTCTGAGTACGCCACGATGTTGAAACTCGGCACGACCATGGTCGTGTTGCAGCTGTTGGAGGAGGGTTGCCCGATGCCGCCCATCTCCCTTGTGGATCCCGTCATGACGCTACGCGACATCTCGCGCGACAACACCTGCGCCTGGCCGGTCGATCTGGACACCGGGCGCACGACATCGGCGATCGAGGTGCAGGGCGCGTACCTAGCCGTCGCGGAACGCTACCTGGAGGGGTCGTCGCAGGAAGTCGACTGGGTGCTTACCGAGTGGCGGGCCACGCTAGAAGCGCTCGCGGGGGACCCGATGGAGTTGAAGGACCGCCTCGACTGGGTCGCCAAGAAGTGGCTCCTCGAGACGTTCATGGAGGAGGAGGACCTCACATGGCATGACCCGTGGCTCCAAAGCCTCGACCTCGATTACCACAAGATAGACCCCGAGCGCAGCCTCTATTCGGACCTCGTCGAAGAGAACATGATGCAACGTGTCGTCCGCAACGCCGCCATTAGCGAGGCGATGTTCGCTCCGCCGCCCGACACGCGAGCCCTCGGGCGCTCGCTAATCATGCAGAGGCTGGCTCAGGCCAATCTCGTGCGGCAGGTAGACTGGGACACGGTGCACCTCGAAACCGGCGTTGCGGTCTCGATGACCGATCCACATCGAACCTATGAGAACGTCGCGGCGCGGATTGACGAAGTGCTGAGACGCGAGCCGACGCAGGCCGTCGAGCAACGCGACGATCGGTAAACCTGCCACCCGCCCCGTCGGCGCCAACGCGCCTCGCGCGGCCTATTTCCTGATGACCATCCGACGCATCTCCCGCGCGTCTCCCGCGCGGAGCTCGTACACATACGCCCCGCTCGCGGCCGGTTCGCCACTGTCGTTGCGCCCGTCCCAGTATGCCGCGCGGCTCCGGTCGGAGTAGCGGCCCGCGTCGAGGCGACCCAACTCCATTGAGCGCACGTGTCGCCCATTCACGTCGTACACGTTGACCACCACGTCGGC
>NYZG01000085.1 GCA_002687025.1 Candidatus Poribacteria bacterium | reverse complement strand
TGGCGAGTCCGCCCTTCATGTCGGCGGCGCCGCGGCCGTAGAGGACGTCGTTCTCGATGCGCGGTTCGGGATGCGGGATCGGAACCACCTTCTGCGAGCCGTCGGGAAGCGCGTCCACCCGACCGATGACGTCCGCGTGGCCGTCGAAGTGGAGCGTCTTGCCGTCGCCGTGGCCCGCGAGGTACGCCGCCATGTTCGGCGCGTTCGGCGCCGGATGCGAGACGTGGACGTCCAGCCCGGCTTCGCGGTAGATGTCCGCGTAGAACGCGGTGACCTCCTCGGTCTCGCCGGTGGGGCTAGGTATGTTCACCAGGTCCCACGCCGTCGCCATCAGGCGTTCTGGGCGGATGCTGTCGTCGAGCTTCGCGAGGAGCGCCGGTGCGTCCAAGGACAATCCCCCAACCAGGGCGATGGAGCCGGAAGGCGACCGATCACACGTTAGCGCGGCGTCGGAGGAGGCGCAAGCCGGTTTCGCCCCTTGTGCACGGCCGCGGCGGCCCGCACGTGGACGTCCGCGAGCCTGGCCCGCTAAGGAAGCTCCTCGCCCGTCGCCCGCGCGAGTCGCGCACGTGCGATGACGGTGTCGTGCAGCGCCTGAATCTGCATGAGCTGTGATTGCGTGTTCGCGAGTTCGGCATCCGCAAGCTCCACGCTCGTGATCAGGCCGTTGTCGAACGAAAGGTTGGCGATGCGCAGCGCCTCCGCCGCCTGCGTGACGGCCTCTCGTTGTGCAGACAGCACCGCGTTCGCCTCGTGGTAGGACAGGTACGCCTGCTGTACTTCCAGGCTGATGCCGCGGCGCAGCGATTCGATGGTCAGGGCGACCTGCCGTTGTGCCGATTCCGCCTGGCGCCGCAGTCCTCGCGTCGCGAAGCCGTCGAAAACGGGGAAGCTGATGCCCGCGCCCACCGACCACGTCCTCTGCGGGTCCTGCTTCTCCGTGTCGTTCCAGGTGTACGTGCCTGTCAGGGCGACGTTCGGCTTGGCGCCAGCCTTCGCGACGCGCGCGAGGTGGTCCGTGGCGATCTCCCGTTCGTCCAGCTCTCTCAGCTCCGGCCGTTCCGCCAGACCGGCCGCCACGAGATCGGCAAGCGAGTCCTCCGTGGGCGTGTATTCGAGCGCGCCCTCCGGGGAGACGTCCTCCGAAGGCGGCAGACCGATCGCCAGCGCGAACACCCGTCGCGCGAGCGCCGAACCGTTTCTGGCGCGGATGAGTTGCGCGTCCGCATTCGCCAACGCCACCTGTGCTCGCAGCAAATCCAGTCGCGTAACGACGCCGACATCCAGTCGCTTCTGCACGATGCCGAGACGGCTCTCGGACTGCGCGCGCGCGCGTTCTGCGACATCCACCACCTGTTCCGTGACGATCGCCCCATAGAACGCTTCGACGGCCCGCAGAGCGACATCGCGGCGCGTCGCCGTCAGCCGATGCTCCACCGCGCGCGCGCCGGCCTGTGCCTGCCGGTAGCCGTTGGCGGTCTTCCCCCACGTAAACACCGACCACTGCGTCTGGGCGATGGCTCGGTAGTCGTCGCGCGTGCCGAATTCGATCTCGATGACGTCAGTTTGGGCCGGGTCTTCGACGGGAGGCACGCCGGTCTGATCCGCCTGGGCGCCCGTGGCGTCGCCCATGCCCGGGAACGCGCCGCCGCCGAAGTCCAGCACCGACTTGGGCAGCACGCCGTTATAGGTGTACGCGCCGGTGAGCGTGAGCGACGGGTAGTAGCCGGCCCGCGCCTGCTCCACCTGTCCCTCGGCGGCGAGGATGCCCTCTTGCGCAAGGGCGACGTCGGGATGATTCGCCCACGCGTGTTCGACCGCCTCGTCGAGGCCAAACACGCGGGCCTCTTGGCCGAGCGCCGGAGCCGCAAGCACGAGTGTGACGAGGGCGGCGTTCAGTACCGACGCCGCATAGCAGCAGAGACGTTTCTCCACGGTCCGCGACTCCTAGCGGTGAGTGATGGACCTCGGGCGTGGTACAATCCGCGAATCCGGTAGCAATGCTAATCAGACGCGCAATGGGGGACAAGGTTCGATGCCCCCGCGGGAGACACGCCGTGGCTAAGACGCGGGTCGGGTTCGTGGGTTGTGGTGGCATCGCGGAGGCGCATCTCGGGCCGTTGTCCCAGCGCGACGATGTTGATCTCGTGGGGTTCACGGACGTGAACGAGGAGCGGCTGTCCGTCGTACAGGACAAGTACGGCGCCGAAGGCTCTGAGACGTTCACGAACGCGAGCGACATGTTCGGCGCCCTGGCGCTCGACGCGGCGTACTTCTGCCTCCCGCCGTTCGCACACGGCGACGAACTGCTGGCCATCGAGCGCGGGATTCCGTTCTTCGTCGAGAAGCCGGTGAACCTGTATGTCGAACAGGCGGAGGAGATCGCCGCGGCCGCGCGCGAAAACGACGTCATGTCCGCCATCGGCTACATGAACCGCTATCGTGCGGGCATCCAGCGCGTGCGCGGCATGTTGCGGAGCGACCCGGGCATCATGGCGTACGGCGGCTGGATCGGCGGCACGCCCCGCGGGTCGGGAGGGAGTGGCATCGGCGCATGGTGGCCGGTCAAGAGCCGCAGCGGCGGGCAGTTCCACGAACAGGTCACGCATACGGTGGACGTGGTCCTCTGGCTATTCGGCGTGCCGGTCGAGATACACGCCTACGCCGCGATGGGTCTCAACCGCGACACGGCCCCGCAATACGACATCGAGGACGCGATGGTCGTGAACATGCGGTTCGCGAACAATGCCGTGGCGAACTTGTGGTCGAGCTGTTCGTCGAACGGCGGCGGCGGCGGCGTCACGCTGAACGTCTACGCCAATGACGTCACGGCGCTGTTCACCGGGTGGGAGCATTCCGTCCGCATTCTCACCGACGGTGGCGAGGCGGTCGAGGAGATCCCGGGCGAGGGTGACATCTTCGCCATCGAGGACGACCACTTCATCCGCGCGGTAAGCACGGGTGACCGGTCGCTCATCCAGGGGACGTATGACGACGGCGTAACCGCTATCCGCGTGACGCTAGCCGCCGACGAGTCCTTCAAGACCGGCCGGCCCGTGTCGCTGGCGTAGGGCTGCTCCCGCGACGGCATGCGTCGGAATCGCCCCAGCGGCTGGCCGGCGCGCTCGATGGCCCGCGCATCGGATGGGGCGCGCGAGGCCTATCCCGGCCGCCGTCGCCAGGGATGTCGCGTCCCATCCGGCCCGGCGACGTTCACTACGGCCGCTGTGGTAGCGGGCAGGCGCGCTCAGTGGACCCATGGCCTCAGCCGTAGAGAACACCGTGACGGGACCGGAGTTGCGGGCCGTCAACGCTGCGTGATAGGATTCGGAGCGCATCCCATGGCGTTCTGTGCGATTCGGAGCATGATCTTGTCGTATGTACGGATTCCATCGCCTGGGCTTCGCGTGGGCGCGTCCTGGACGCTTGCGCTCATCTGCGCACTCGCCGCGATTGGCGGCTGCGGGGCGCAGAACGAGTTCCTGGCCGAAGCCAAGGACCTGCTCAAGTCGGACAAGCGCACGCGGGTCGAACTTGCCGTGCGGCAGTTGACGCAGGCGGCCGAGACGCAGATGACGGCGCGTGAAGAGGCCGAGACGCGCTACCTGCTTGGGTACTACCAGTCGGGGACCGTGGAGGAGCGCGCCGCGCACTTCACAGCCGCCCTGGATCGCGAGCCCAAACGGTACGAGGAAGCCCTGATCCACGAGGCGTTGCGGGACAACGTCCCCGACGTGCGCGAAGCCGTGCGTATGGCCCTCGCCAAGCAATACAGGAACGCGCCCGGCCGCATCCGCAAAGAACTCACCGATGCGTTGGAAGGCAAGGACAACCGAAGCCGACACGACGCGGCGTGGGTGATCGGCCATCTCGCCGCCGAAGACGACGTCCTGGCGAACCTGATCGGCGATTCGTTGGACCACAAGCGGATGGCCACGCGGCTCAACGCGATCCTCGCCGTGGACGAACTTGCGCGGAGGGATGCGACCAAGGCCCAGCGATATGTGCCGCAGTTACTCGAGAAGATCGAGTCCGCGCCCAAGCCCACTTGGAAGAAGCTCTGGCTCGGAGAGGGCGAGCGGGAAGACCCCGAGGTCCGCGCATTGGCCGTGACTACCCTCGGCACGATCGGAGCCACCGACGAGATACTCAAGGTGTTGCAGAACAAGGGATCGTCGTTGCGCTCAAACGCCATGAAGGCACTGATCGCCTCTGGCGCCGGGGAGAGCGCCGTGGACGTCCTGCTTGGTCTCTTGGAGGAACCCACGGCCGAGGAATTGCAGTGGACGTCGCGCGCCAGCGCAGGCCGTCGCGCCGTTCATCTCCGCTAGGCCGGGAAGGACTTACCGTGTCGCACGACGAGCTGATCACCGGCGCCCGCAATCTGGCCAAGACGATGGCGCCGGCGTGCCTCGGGCTGTGCGCGCTTCTCATCGTAGGCGGCTGCCGCCAGGAACGTGAGTACCAGACGTCCTCCGGGCTCACGGTCACCCGACTGGACCCCGAGCTGGAAGACCGATGGGGAACTGCGGGAGTGGTCGTGAAGGCGTCGGCGGCCTCCTCCGGGCTGACCACCGGCGACCTCATCACGCACGTCGTGTCCCGAACGGTTGTGTCGAACGAAGAGGGCCTGACGGCTGCGCTACGTCGCGCCATCGGCCCGCAGAAGGCGGCCTGGGAGATACGCAAGGTCGACCCGTCCGACGCGTCGGCCGTGTTGGAGGTAGAACGCGACGGCGAGACGTTGCACATCGAACTGGCGACCATCGAGCCACGCGACTGGGCAGATCACGGCATGGGCCTCTCGGGGATGCGCATTCAGAGCGTAACCGCCGGGTTCGAACAGGCCCCTGCGCGGAGTCCAGCGCGGTCCTCGGGGCTGCAGGTCGGTGACCGCGTCGTCGCCGTGATCGACGAGCGGATCGTCCCGAACGTCAAGGAATTCCGCAAGACGTGGGAGGTCGCGTCTGCGTCCACGGAGACGTACGTCTACACCCATGAGCTCACGGGCATCCGCCTGGAAGCGATCGGCGCCCTCGGACAGTTGGGCGGCTCCAGCCCGGCCGCGCTGGCTCGCCTCATTGAGATTCTCGAATCCTCCGACGATCCAGCCGTTCGCCGCACTGCAGCCGGAGGGCTCCAGGCGCTGGCGGGCAGCCAGGACGGAGCCATATTGCTGCGCGCCATGCTGCCCTACATCTCGCAGGAGCGCGAGGAGGACGTCGAGATCCGTCGGAACGCGATCAACATCGTGGAGGCGCTGGCGTCGAGGCTGCCCGATACCGCGTTCGACGATGCCAGCATCGACCTCGTCGCCGCAGCGATGGGTGACGAGGATCCAGGGGTGCACTTCAAGGCCGGCGTGATCCTCGGCGCCATCGGCGAGCGGTCGGCGCCTGTGCTGCTCAGCGCGCTTGAGGACGCGTCTTCGCTGCGGGCGCAGGACATCGCGGCCACGGCGCTCGGAGATATTGGCGGCGACGTGGGGCGTCGCGCCCTCGTGTCGGCCTTGCGGGCAACCGACGACGTTCCACTACAGTTGACCATCGCGACGGCCCTGGCCAAGATCAGCGACGGCCCTGCGCGGACGGAACTGCGCGCGCTCCTGGATCGCACCGACAGCTCAGGCGTGCGAGAGTTCGTCCGGCAACTGCTGGACACCGCGCCGGTTTCGATGGTCTCCCGCAGCTAACATTCCACGCATCGCCCTGCACGATCGCGCCGTACGCGCTATCAATCAAGCGTCGGCGGTTCAACGCATCGCGGCTCCATCGCGTCTATGAAGGCCGTGGTCGTGGTTTCGAGCATTCGCGCGCGGTCGGCTAGGCCGCCCTGTCTGTCGTCGGCTGCGCGGTGGCAATTACGATGTCCCGAGGACCTCCATGAAATTCATACAAGGTCTGTCCACAGGCTGGCGCGCTCTACGCGGCAACAAGCTCCGCTCCGCCCTGACGATGCTGGGCATCATCATCGGCACCGGCGGCGTCATAGGGACGATGTCGTTTGGCGACGGGGCGCGGCATCTCGTCCTGTCCGAAGTGGACAAGATGGGCGGCACGTCCACGTTCAACGTCCGCCGTGAGAATTGGATACGCCGCGACGGGCGGTGGCGGAGGAACCCCAGCCAGGAATACCTGCGGATGCAGGACGTGGCGCTCATCGAAGAACTGTGTCCGTCGGTGAAGTCGGTTACGCCAGACGTTGGCCGTGGTGTCGGGCTGCAGACCGAAGGTGGGTCCAAGCGCGCCGAGATGCGCGCCACCACGGGCGTGTACCGACGCATTCGCGACTGGCTCGCCGACACCGGCCGGTTCCTCGAGGATCCAGATGTGAACTTCTGGACCAAGGCGGCCGTCGTCGGCTCAGAGGTGGCCCGGGACCTATTCGGGAAC
>NYZG01000084.1 GCA_002687025.1 Candidatus Poribacteria bacterium | reverse complement strand
CTCGAGGTGCAGCGGCAGGCGTTCCACCGCGTGGGAGCGGCCCTTCATCGGGAACTTCAGCAGCCGCCACACCGCCTCGGGAGGTCCCACGTACCGCGAGTCGAGGTACCGGAGCACTTCGTCGTTGTGCGTGACCTCGACGCCCGCGCTGTCCAGCGACTCGGGGTCGATGCAGAAGCTGTGGTTCTGTGAGGTGATTTCAACGCGCCCGGTGTCCAGGCGCATCACCGGCTGGTTGGCGCCGCGATGTCCGAACTTCATCTTGTATCGCTTAAGGCCGAGGGCGAGGCCGAGTAACTGGTGCCCCAGGCAGATGCCGAAAACCGGCTTCCTGCCGACGAGTTTGCGGATGTTGTCGATGGCGTAGGAGACGGGGTCCGGGTCTCCGGGACCGTTCGATAAGAACACGCCGTCGGGGTCCAACGCCAGGATGTCCTCGGCGGACGTCGCCGCCGGGACGACGGTGACCTCGCAGCCGTGGTAGCTCAACTCGCGGGCGATGTTGCGCTTCATGCCGAAGTCGAGCGCTACGACACTGTGGCGAGGCGTCCTGACACGTGGCTCCCCAGACGCGCCGAAGTCCAGCGTCAACTGCCCGGCCGCGGCCGCGCCGTCGGTCTCCATCCAGGCTGTGGGTGACGCCACGTCGTTCTTCCACGCGTACTGCGCATCGGTCGTGACCTGCCGCGCGAGGTCGGTCCCCTCCAGTCCTGGCAGCGCCTTCGCGCGTTCGACGAGCTGAGCGTGGTCGTGGTTCTCGGTCGAGATGACCGCGCGCAGCTCGCCTCCCTGCCGCACTCGCCGCGTGATAGCGCGCGTGTCGACTCCCTCGATCCCCAGGACGCCGTGTCGCTTGAGGAAGTCACCCAGGCTTTCCGTGGCGCGCCAGTTGCTGTAGGCCTCTGTATATTCCCGCACGACGAACCCCTCGACCTGCACCTCGTCGGATTCGAAATCCTCCGGGACGATTCCGTAGTTGCCGATGAGGGGGTAGGTCATCACGCATATCTGACCGACGTACGACGGGTCGGTGAGTATCTCCTGGTACCCGGTCATGCTCGTGTTGAAGACGACTTCGCCCGTCGCGTCGCCCGTCGCGCCGAACGCTGTGCCTTCGTAGACCGCGCCATCCTCGAGTGCGAGCGTGGCCCTCATGCGTGGCTCCTCCGTCGAAACGTCTCGCGGCCGCCGCAGACCGTGAGGACCGGCCACCCAGTCAGCGCTGTGCCGACAAAGGGCGTGTTCTGACTCTTCGAGTGGATGTGCTCGGACGTGACGGTGATCCGCATGTCTGGGTCGATCACGGTAATGTCTGCCGGCGCCCCGACCTCGATTCTGGGCGGGGGCAGCCGCAGGATCTTGGCTGGGGCGGCCGTGAGCTTCCCAAGCGCCTGTGCGTCCGACAGATGTCCTCCCCGCACCAGGGAGGTCCAGGTGAGGGGGACGCACAGCTCCAGCCCGATGATGCCGAACGGGGCCTCGCGCATCCCCTGGCTCTTCTCCTCCGCGGAGTGCGGAGCGTGATCCGTGGCGATGGCGTCCAGCGTGCCGTCGGAGAGGCCCTCGATGACGCCATGCACGTCATCGGCCGTGCGCAGAGGAGGGTTCATCTTCGCGCTGGGGCCGTGGTCTCGCACGGCCTCGTGGGTCAGCGTGAAGTGGTGAGGGCACGCCTCCGCCGTCACGGGGGCGCCGCCGGCCTTCGCCGCGCGGATGATCTCGACGCCGCGTCGCGTGGTGACGTGCTGTATGTGCACGTGGCCGCCCGTGTCCTGGGCCAGCACGCAGTCGCGCACGATGATGCGCTCCTCGGCCTCGGGCGGTATCCCCGGCAGCCGTAACGACGCTGACACATCGCCATCGTGCATGACGCCGTCTCCGGCGATCTCGGGGTCCTCGCAGTGCACGAACACGGGCGTATCGTGGCGCGCGCCGTACCGAAGAACGGCGCGCATGATGTCGTCGTCCATCGTGCTCTTGCCGTCGTCCGAAAACGCGACGGCGCCGACGGCGTGCAGCGCCTCATGCGGCGACGATTCGCGGCCCTCGAGACCGCGAGTGATCGACCCGAGTGGATGCACCCGGGCGCTGCCTCTGCTCTCGGCCGCGTCGAGAACGTGCGCGATCCACCTCGGATCGTCGAGCGTCGGCGCGGTGTTCGCCATGCAGGCGACCGCCACGAAGCCGCCGGCCGCGGCCGCGCGCGTCCCGGTTTCGATGTCTTCCTTGTGCGTCTGTCCTGGATCGCGCAGGTGCACGTGCATGTCTATCAGCCCTGGCGCGACGATGCGGCCCGCTGCGCTGAAGACGTCCTCGCCGGTGGACGGCTCCAGGCGATCGGCGATGTCGGCAACGACGCCGTCCTGCACGCGCAGGTCGGCTTTGCGATCGGTGGCCGTGTGCGCACAGAGGATGCGGCCGTCTCGAATAAGGAGGCTCACGCTGCCGTTTCCTCCCGGATGACGACCGTGTCCTCGCCGTCGACCTCCATTACCTGCACGGCCACCATCTCCCGCAGGGACGTGGGGATGTTCTTGCCGACATAGTTCGCGGCGATCGGGAACTCGCGATGGCCGCGATCCACCAGCACGGCAAGCTGGACCGTCGCGGGCCGACCGAAGTCGGTCAGCGCGTCCAGGGCCGCGCGGATCGACCGGCCCGTGAAGAGGACGTCATCTACAAGGACCACCGAGAGACCGTCGATGCTGTATGGAATGTCCGTGCGATTCACGGTGACCTTGCGGTCGAAGAGGTTGAGGTCGTCCCGGTATAGCGTGATGTCCATCACGCCAACTGGAGGCTTGTCGCCCTCGATCTTGCCAATCTGCTCGGCGATGCGCTCCGCGAGGATGTCGCCCCGCGAACGTATGCCGACTAGCGCGAGATCCTGGATTCCCTTGTTGCGCTCGCAGATTTCGTGGGCGATGCGCGTGAGGGCGCGACGCATCTCGTCCTCGGTCATGATTTGCGCTTTGTCGCGATGCGGCACGTCAGTCCCTCCCGGCCGGTGTGGGCCTACGGGTCGCCTCGAGTCGTCTCCGCAGCTCATTCATCAGTTCGCCCGCCAAGGGGAAGGCGTCGAAGTCGCGGACGTTCCATGCGTTCTGCCAGAAGTTGTCCAGGTTCGTCACCCCGGCGCGCTCGTATTCCCACGCCTGGACGAGCATCTCGAGCTTGTCCGCGACGCGGACGACGCGGCTCTCAAGCGTTTCGCGCCGCTCGAATTCGTCCCACAGCGCGAAGTACCTCTCGCCCAGTTCTCCGAGAGGCGTGAGGAGGTCGCGCGCGGCGGAGGCCTCGGCCGCGTCCTTGGCTGACTCGGGGAGGTGCGCAAGCGCCGGGAATGGGATGTCACCGACGCGGCATTCGGCTATCTCGTGCAGGATGGCGATGCGCATGACTCGCTCGACATTGAGATTCGCGCCGAGTTCCACGAGCGCGTCGGCGAGTATCATGGCCGTCGTGGTCATGCGGTGGCAGTGATCGGCGATGCTCTCGCCGTCGCGAATGCCGCGCATTCGCCAGCCGGTGCGAGGCAGATTCTTGAGGTTTTCGAGCGCGTCGAGGAGGTCGATAACGGCGGCGGCGTCAACGGGCAAGGGCTCGCCCCCCGTGTTCGGTGGGGCGCGAGCAGGCGTGCACAACTGCCGTCAGTCCGGTCATCGTCCACCCTTTCCAGCCTCGCGGGGCCGGGTTAAAAGGCGTATACTGTCGCTCGTATGGTAGGGCCGATGCGTGGCCGATTCAAGCAGTCCAAAGGGGTGATATGGCATCGGGTTACCGGGCATGACGCGTCTGGGAGGATGGCTGTTCCGCTGGCGGGATTACACGCCGCTGCCTATGCTCGCGGCGTTGCTCGTCTTCGCCACGCCGGCGCCGGTGATGTTTCTCGCCGGGTGCTGCGTCATGGTAGCCGGGGAAGCTGTCCGCTTCTGGTGTCAGCGGTATATCGGGGGATCATCCCGGACCCGCGGGTCGAGCCCCGGGACCGCGCTGGTGGACGTCGGGCCGTATTCGATGGTCCGCAACCCGCTCTATGTCGCCAACCTGCTGCTCACCCTTGGGACGGCGTTGCTCAGTGGGCGTCCCCTCCTGGTAGCTGTGGCGGGCGGGCTGTTTCTGGGTCAGTACATCCCGATCGTGCGCTGGGAGGAGTCGCGGCTGCGGCAACAGTTCGGGGACGCGTACGTCGCGTACCTCGCGGCGACGCCACGTTGGATTCCCCGTTCCGGCCCGCGGGCCTCGGCCGCTGAGGCCGGGCGTCCATCGTTCGCCCGGGTGCTGCAGATCGAGCGTCGGTCACTCCTCGCAATTGCTATCGTGATAGCGGCGTTCGCGCTACGGGTCGGGCCGAGCCGCGTGTCCGTGTCAAAGGACGCCGTGCTCGCGGCTGTCGCACTGGGGTGATCGGAGGGAACGATGCCGGAGAAGCGTTTCGGCGACAGGATCGTGGTAAAGACGGGCGACATCACGCGCGAGGCGGCCGACGCCATCGTGAACGCGGCGAACAGCGGCCTGATGGGCGGCGCGGGAGTCGACGGAGCCATCCGCCGCGCGGGCGGTCCAACTATCACGGCGGAGTGCGCTGAGATCATCAGGACCCAGCGCCCGAACGGTTTGCCGACCGGAGAGGCCGCCATAACGACGGCGGGCTCGCTGCCTGCGCGCCACGTCATACACACCGTCGGCCCGCGCTGGCACGGCGGCGGCAGGGGCGAGGCCGATCTGCTGAGGAGCTGCTACGTCAATTCGCTGGGGGTGGCCGTCGACCACGACCTGTCCAGCGTTGCATTCCCGGCGATATCGACGGGCATCTACGGCTACCCGGAGGGAGCCGCCGCACTCGTCGCCTCGACGGCGACGCAGAGCTTCCTCGCGGGACGCCCGCAGATAGCGACGGTGGCGTTCGTGCTGTTCGGGGACGAAGCGTACTACACGTTCGTGGAAAACGCGGCGTTCCAGGACGCCTAGTTCAGCAGGCCTTCGAGGAGCAGGTCCTCGGGCGTGCTGCTGTCCTCCGGGGCAGGCGCCTCCCCGGCGGCCGCCTCCACCTTGGTCTTGGCGCTGACCGGCCCAAACAACTCGATCTCGCGGATCTTCGCCTTGGCCCGGGTAGGGCCGAGTATGTTTATCCAGCCTCCGGCCTGCTGCTGCGTGTTCTTCTTTCGCATGGCCTTGTCGCCCACGGCGTGACGAATACGGAGCTTGACGCCGCTGGCGTTGACGATTCCGCGCGGCTTCAGGGTGAAGCTGGGGCCCTTCAGCCCGTCGTACTTGTTGTGCAGGCGCCAGCCGCTCGTGGAGGACTCGAAGAGCAGGTCGACGCCCAGGATGTCCTCCGAGTGCACGACGATCTTGGAGATGCTCCGCGCCTTCGGCAGCAATACGACGACTTCGCTCGGGGGTGTCCCCGTGACGCCGCGGTTGGCCGCGTCGCTGGCAGGGAATTCGCTCTCGCCGAAGGTCCTCATGTCGCCATCGATGAACGCCGGGTGATTGGCCGTCGTCCCTTCCGTGAGGGCGAAGTTCTCGCTGAGCGCCTGCGGCGTGAATATCTGCGCGCAACCGGCCAGCAGCGCGAGCGCTACGGCGAGCATCGGCGCGGTACGTGTAACGTGCATGGCCGCTCCCTTGCCTCAGACGTCTGGGATGTCGAATGCGATCTCAGCGAAGAACGGGGTCACATCTGTGTCGGCGACGCGGCTCAGCGTTCTGACGATGACGGTGATGGACGGCCCATCGCCCGCAAGATGTGCCTTCGTCGCCCGAAGATCCTGAAAGAACCGTGGGTACACTTCCGGTCCATACCGCCGGCCGATCTCACGTACTATGGCGTAAGCGGAGCCGTACGTGTCGGAGCTCCGGTCAGGCAGGTCGCTCCCGTGGCCGCGCCAGTTCTGGATCACGTTGCGGCCGTTCTCGTCCAATCCGATGGGTTCGATCGTCACATCGGCGTAGTCCGTCCGGTCGCTTTCGGCGTAGTCGACTTCTACGAGCGTCGCGATGCCTTCGGAGAACCACGCGGGTAGCCGGTAGGCGGCGAGCAACGCGTGCGTCATCTCGTGCGCCAGCGCCGTGCGATTCTCGAACGCCTCTCTGCCGAAGTGCATCACGGATTCCTCGCTGCCTTCGATCATCCCGCCCTCGTCGCCGATCTCGCGCCACGATGTTGACGTGTACGCGTCGTCGTCGGCGCCCCGAACGGTAGGGGCGATAACCACCCTCAGCATCTTGCTCGCCTCGATGCCGAAGATGTCCCGCACGAACGCGTACCCTCCGTTGAGGAATTCGCTCGCCTCTACGCCTCTCCTGCGCCGCGCGTCTTCGGTCTCGTAGCCGGGCACACCGGCGAATGCGACATCGAACTCGAAGCGGAAACGCGCGTTGCGGAACGTATAGCCGTCGGCCACGGCGCCGAGACCAAGCCCCGCCACCTCGTAGGTCTCGACGCGCGAGCCCCGCCGTCGCTCGACAACGGAATGCGAGAGGCCGCCGCCTTGCACACAGCCAAGCGCAACAGCGGCCATCGATACCAGGAAGGCACAGGTGAGGCGCGGCGTCACTGCGTTCATCCCTTCGAGGCGCGCTCGACGGCTGCGATGAATTGGCTCTTTGACCGCGGGCCAACGATCTTCTCGACCACGCCGCCATGCGTGTCGATGACAAAGGTCGTGGGGATGCTCGGGACCCCGCCATACATCGCGGACACTTGCTCAGTGTCGACGGCCGTGGGATACGACATCCCTCGCTCCCGGGCGAACGCGCGCACTGCGTCGTCTCCCGCCGTGTCCAGCGAAATGCCGAGCACTTCGACGCGCTCCGTCCCCAATTCCTCACGCAGGGCAACGAGGTCGGGAATCTCTGTCACGCACGGCGGACACCACGTCGCCCAGAAGTTCAGCAGGACGACCTTGCCGCGGTAATCCGAGAGGCGCACCGGCGTTCCGGAGATGCCCAAGAGATCGAAATCGGGCGCAGTCTGTCGGGCCGGATGCGCCGGTACAGCGGCGGCGGTCGCCGCCGTCTTCGTCGTGTCGGTCGGCCCCCCGCAGGCCACTGCGGCGGCTGCGATAGCAAGTAACGCGATGCGCGTCGGTCCCATAGGTCGATGCTCCGGCGCGTGCTTTCGCGTGGGACTGATGTGAGGGCAGGGCGAGTAGGCGGTTCCGTTACGAAGTATATTGACCGCGCCGCATCTAGGCAATGTGGCGGTGTGTCTGGCGCCGGTCCAGCCAGTCGACGGCGAAGTGCAGGACGTTCTCGGCGAGCGGCATCGACCACCGGAGATCGTCGGGCGCGTCCGGGCCGACGCCCAGGACGATGTACATGCCCTCGCCGTAGGGGAGGAACATCGCGGTGGCCGCGCGGTCGCCGGCATGGGCGCCGTGCGTGGGCGCGGTCGCGAGAGGGATGAACCGGTCGCTCCACTCCGACCATGCGACGGCGGGAGTCAGCTCCGACAGGTCGACTTGGTGCGGAGACGTGAAGAGAGCCGCGGCGGCGCCGGTGGGGCTCATCGTCCCGTTGACGGTGTCCGGCGTCACGCTGAGCGGGTCGGGCACCCAAGCCAACTTGTTGCCGCGCGCGGGCCGGGTGTTGGGGGCGAAGCCGACGACGGCGCCGCCCTTCGCCGCGAATCTGCGAATGGCGGTCTCCCCGCGGCGGTGCAGGCCGCCACGCCGCGGCAGGTCGGCGCCGTACCCAAGCCAGAGGATCTCGGACTTGTCTAGGTATGGCATCGTCTGCGGGTCGACGCCTCGGAACAGCACGCGATGGTCGCTCACGCGCTCTATCTCGCTGAGGCGGCGGAGTTCCTCGTCGTACGCGCGGCCCTGAAGCACGCCGACGCGGATGGGCATCTTCTGGGTCGGGGGCTCCCCTGTCCAGTCCCGTCGCGGCCGCACGAGCGGGAAGTAGAGCACCGGTCGGCGAGGCGGCGCCAGCCGCTTCTCCTCGCGCTGCGCCATGATGAGCGCGATCTGCGCGGCCGCGATCCGCGTCTTCGTGAGGAATCCCGCCAGCCTGTAGCGGTACGCCCAGCGCAGAGGCCGCAGCCGGTCGTCCCAACGCTCCATGGAGCGCTCGGCCTCCCACCGTCTGCCGTAGTGCCGGCGGACCTCGTGTACGTCAATGCGGTCCTTGCCGAGGTTGGTGATGTACCCGCTGTTCGAGTGCAGCCCGCGTACGGGATCGCCGTCTTCGTCGGTGACGACAATGCGCGCAGAAGTGCGCCACAGGGCATCGGCGAGCGAATCGAGCGGCACGACATCCGCATCCAGCTTCTCGGCGCGGTATTGGATGACGTTCGTGTCGTACGGGATGATGGCGTCCGCCATGCGCTTGGCGCGGAAGTGCAGCTCGACCTTGCGGTAGTACCGTGGGCGCCGCGGCACGTGGTACCAGACCTCGTTCAGGACGCCTCCCGCGAGGTCGCGGCCGGCGTGGCTATGGTGGAACTGGGCCTTCCACACGAGCGTGCCGTACGGCTCGATGACGATGTTGATGTTGTTCCGGTTCTCATCCTCCATGCCTTTGCCATGGATCTTGTGGCCGTCCCGGTAGCGCGCGTGCCGGAACGTGATGGGGTACGGCGCACGACTTTCGATCGTGTACGTGTCGTCGCTGAGGGTGATGCGCAGGGCCTTGTCGTTCCCCTGCCAGAACACCTCCTCGGGCCCCCAGTATTCGCCCATGTGGTCGTTACCGCGCCAGTGCTTCATCTCCTTGTTCGGGTCGACGATCCACGACTCCTCGAAGTCGATGTCCAGGAGGTGGTAGTAGCCGCGCGTGTAGTCGGCCAGCGTGCATTCGTAGTCCCGCTCGACGCCACTGTAGTCCAGGGCCGCGATCACGCGCGTGCCGATGAGCCGGTCTATCAGCAGTCGATAGGAAGCGCCTTCGGCTTTGCGCTCCTTCTCCGTGCGGGCGTCCCGGGTCTGAACGCCGGTGGCCTCCTCGACCTGTGCCTCCGCCAACTGTTGTAGCTGCGCTCCGCCGCGGAACGTGCTGAGTGTCGCCTCCAGGCGCTTGCCGACGGTCTCCTGCCAGATCGTCTGCACCGCCTCGTTGAACTGGCGGGCGTACGACTGGAAGCGTCG
>NYZG01000083.1 GCA_002687025.1 Candidatus Poribacteria bacterium | reverse complement strand
CGTCGGTCACATCGGTCACGTCGTCGCCCTTGCCGGAGCCGAAACCGAGACATGGAATCGTCGCTCAGACTTTCTGTTCGTCCCTGACGAAGGCAGATCCCGATCACTCCCGATGAGCGGACGGGTCCCCCCATGTGAACGAACACTCGTTCACTCGTATACTGCCACGCCAAGGCCCCCGTGTCCAGCTAAAGCCGCGGGGCGCCGACAACGGCCCCGCCAAGAGGCGCTCGAGGGCGCCGCGCGCCGCGATTCCGCCCGGGCGTCCTTGACCGGCGCGGCGCGTACCGTGAGCCGATTCGCCGTATGGCTCAGCGCGTTTCCAGAGTCACGCGGCCGGGTCTCAGCGACACGACGCGCTCAGCCAGCGAGACCCCGTCCCGGCCGTGTACGGTGAGCACGCCCCCGCCACCAGACGCGGGGGCCGTCACGACAGCCGTGTCGCGATCCAGCGCGCGGATCGTCGCAGGCATCTCCGCGCCGTCCGCGCCGCGCAACGTGATGCGCTTCTGCGCGAAGGCGACGGCGATGCAGTTTCGATTCCAATTCGCCGCGGGCGCGCCGCCGAAGTATACGGCTACCCAAGCGCCGTCTTCGACGTACGCCATGGGTGTGACCTGGCCATGCCGGTCGTATTCATCGCCGCTGTTGGCGAACAGGAACCCGCGATCCTCCCACTGCACACCGTCGCCGCCGGCGAGCCATCGCGTGCCTTGCCCACTCTCGACGAGCATGACGTACTCGCCGCCCACGCGCGCGACATCGACGGCGCCGGAGTGCCGGACGAGGGGATTGGCGGCGTCGGGCGCCCACGCGACGCCGTCGCCCCACGTGGCCACGCCGACGTGTCGAGCCGCGGGATCGGCGATCTTCCGTCGGTCGCTGGGGTCGGAATTCGTGCCGTCGTACCACATACGGAAGCGCCCGTCCTCATGCAGCAGGCTGGGGCGCCCGACCTTGAAGCTGTCCCATGCCCCCGGACTCCCGAACGGGATGGCCGAGCCGAGACGCGTCCATCTGATCCCGTCGTCCGACGTCGCCAGGTGGATTTCGTCCTCCTCGGCTGTCGGAGCTACCGAGAAGCTCATGTAGTACGTGTCGCCGACGCGCGCGACGGACGGGTCGTTGACGTGGTTTTCGCCGTCCACGTCGAGCACCGGGTTGTCGGGGACGCGTGTCCATCCCAGGCCGTCGTCCGACTCGGCGAGATGTATGCGGTCGTGTCCGTCGCGGCCCTGCCCGCCGTACCACATGCGGTAGCGGTCGCCTTCGCGGAGAACGTCAGGCGCGTAGACGTTCCCCTCGCCCGCCTGCATCTCGTATTCCTCCTCGCCGACGAGGACGGGGTTGTCGGCGTAGAAATGCCACGTGCGGTACGCCTCGACGGACAGCGCGCCGGCGGAGACGCCGTGCACGACGAATATCGCGTCACCGGCAGCCGCTGCGTGGATGAGGGCGAGACAAAGTCCGAGCATACGGCAGTCTTCCGTCGTGGCGTGTATCTGGCGTCAAACCCGTCCGTGCCGACGGAGCAATTCCTCGACGCGATCCAGTGGCAGCCCCGGCAGGGAGTTCCCGTCACGCCCCACCATCGTGTCCGACGCGAAGACGGAGTTTAGTATCGCCTCTTCGACGGCGTCGGCCGTGGCGGCGAAGAGCGGATCCAGCAAGCCTTCGGAGGCGGCGAACGTGGCGATCTCGGCGCTGTCGCCGGCAGCCAATCGTGATCTGTAGGCCGTCGAGAACGCGATGAAGTAGTCGCCACTGCCGTGTCCGCCCGACGATCCCGCTCGCGCGAGGCCGAACGAGCCGCGTTTCGCCATCCTATGCAATTGTCGAGAGGCGAGTGGCGCGTCCGTCGCCAGGACCACCATGATAGAGCCGGGGTCCTGCGTCGCCGCGACCTGCTGGGCGAGAAGACGCCCGACGGGGACGCCGTCCACCACAAGGTCGCCGCCGAAGTTGCTCTGCACGAGGGCGCCGACCGCGTAGCGGGCCCTGCCGATGCGCACACGGCGCGATGACACGCCGATGCCGCCCTTGTATCCGCAACACGATGTCCCGGTACCTGCGCCCACCGACCCCTCGGCCACTGGGCCGCCGGCCGCCGCCTCAATGGCGCCGAAGACGTGTTCCTCCCGCACGTGCAGACCGGCGGCGTCGTTGAGGCCGCCGTCGAACGTCTCGCCGATGGTAGGGCTGAACCACCCCGGCGTTTGTCCCTCGGCGAGAGCCGTGCGGATCGTGTGCCGCGTCACGGCGTCGTACGCGGCTCCGACGCTGAACGTGTTCGTTAGGACGATGGGCGTCTCGATGTGGCCGAACTCGTCGATGAGCGACAGTCCCGCGGTCGTGCCGGCGCCGTTGAAGACGTAGTGCGCCGCTTCGACGGGCTCGCGGATGAGGGCGCCCGGATGTGGCAGGATGGCCGTCACGCCCGTGCGCACGGGCCCGTGGCCGATGCGCAGGGGGCCGTGACCCTCGATGAGCGTCGTGTGCCCGACCGCCACGCCGGGGACATCCGTGATGGCGTTGTATTGGCGGGTTTCGTACTTGCCGATGCGCACGCCGATGTCGCGCGCGCGTGGCCGTGCCGTCATCATACGCGGTCGCCTCCGGGGCGTGCTCGATACGGCCCGTTCGGTCGCAGGACGCCCTACTCCAGCGACTCCCGCGTCCCGTCCTCCGCGGAGCGGTACGCGGCCTCCAGCAGCTCCAAAACGCGCACGCCGTCCCGCAAACCGCAGGGAGGATCGCCTTCGCCGGCCGACGCGCGCAGGAACTGCCGGACGAACTCCTCCCCGTACACGCCACCGTACGCGGGGCTGCTCGCCACCTCGAACTGCATCTCGCGTCGAGGCGCGGATGCCCACGACGGATGCGCGCTCTCCACGTGCAGCGTTGTCGAGCCGACGGGATCCCACCACAGTCGCCCCTTCGTGCCGTAGACGCCGATGTGCGTGTCGTACGCGCCGGACATGTAGCCGCCCGGGCTCAACGCGAGCAGGTACCCGGCCGTCATCGTCGCGAGGGCGCCGCGCCGGAAGCGCAGGCTCAACATCGCGACATCCTCGACATCGATGTCCTCGCCCGCAAGGCACTCCGCGTGGGCGGAGACGCTGGCGTACTCGTCGTCGAGCACGTGCGCGAGCAGGTCGAGGTAGTGACACCCGAGCCACGACAGGATGCCGCCACCTGCCTGAGCGTCGTTGAACAGCCAGTGAGACGGGTCGCGGAAGCGCACCTGCGACGTCACCATCCGCGCCTCGGCCGCTATGGGTGTCCCCAAGATGCCGTCGGCGATAAGTTCGCGCGCCGCAACGGTGATCGGATGCAGACGGGCCTGATACACCACCGTGAGCGTAACGCCACTCTCCTCGACCGCGATGCGCGCCGACTCGAACGCCGCCATGCTCACCGCGAGGGGCTTCTCGGCGATGATGTGTTTGCCCGCGCGCGCGCACGCCTCGATCACCCCGGGACTCCGGTCGTTGCGCGCGCACACGAAGACGTGCGTGGCGTCGGAGTCGAGAGCGTCCTGGAGGCGCGTGACGACGGCCGTCACCTTCTCTTCGTCGGCGTAGGCGCTGCCCACGGCTTCGTCGGCGTCCGCGACGGTGATCGCCGTTACTTCGGGGAGCTGCTGCAGCGTCTTCAGGTGCGCCTTCGAGTGCGGGTGCGCGCCCCCTATCAGTGCGAAGTGGATGTCGTTCATGGTCGGCTCCTCGAGCCTTGGACACGGTCTCGGTAGGTCGCGCGTGCCTGCAAGGTCGCATCCATCGACATCGCGCGCAACGGACGCGCGAGCGCGGGCACAGCACGGGCCGCGACCGGCGCCGCGGCCCTGCCTGCCTGAGCGTCTCCGCTCGCGACCGTCATCCGCCCTCGGACACTGCCCACAGCGCGTCATAGGTGCGGAAGTATACCGTCCCATTGGACACTACCGGCGAGGACGACACTGTCTCTCCGAGCTCGTTCGACGCGAGTATCTCGAACATCCGGCCCGCCCTGACAACGGTCACTACGCCGTCCCGGGCCGTCAGGTACACCTTCCCGTCCGCGTACACCGGCGAGGCCCGGTGACGGTGTCGATGCGTCGTCTCGTCGTACAGCTCCTCGCCCGTCTCCGCGTCCATGACGATGAGGTTGCCGTTCTCGCGGCAGAGATACACGAGCCCGTCGTGGATCAGGGGCGACGGGACGTCGGGCGTGCCACGAGGGCGCGTCCACACGTGTCCTTCGTCGGAGTCGGAGATGTCCCCGGAGGCGTCCGGGCTCAGGCCCAGCACCGGCCCGTTCTTCGCCGACGGCACGACGATCAGCCCGGGAACGGCCACCGGCGACGCCACGAACCGAAGCGACGGGTTGTAGCTATCTCGTGGATTCAGGCCGCCACAGCGCCACAGCTCGCCGCCGTCGGCGAGGCTGTGCGCCGTAACGTAGTCGGCGCCGTGCGACAGCAGGAATTCGCGGTCGTCGTCGCGGTACAGGAACGCCGACGCATACGACTGCTCGCACTCGCTGTGCGCGTCGCTCTTGCGCTTGTGCTTCCACAGCTCGTCGCCGGTGTTCTTGTCGAACGCCAGGACGAGCCATCCGTTGCTGTGGATGAGTTGCAGGTAGAGGCGATCGCCGTCGAGCCAGGGAGTCGTCGCCATGACGAAGAACATGTCGAACTGACCGTAGCGGTCTTCGAGGTTCGTGGCCCACGCCTCCTCGCCGTCAAGGGTGTACGAGGCGAAGTCGCCGTTACCCGCGAACGCGTATACGTGCTCCCCGTCGGTGGATGGGGACGAGGACGCCGCGTTGCCTTCCCCGCCGCGTACCTCCCAGTTCTCCGCGCCGAACGGCCTGCGCCACAGCTCCTCGCCGGCCGTGGTCATGCAGATAAGGGAGACTTTCCCGCTGTCCGCGGAGGTGAGGAAGATGCGATCTCCCCAGACCACGGGCGTCGATCCGGCGGCGCCGGGCAACTCGGCTCTCCACTTCAGGTTCTCGTCCAAGGACCAGGACGTGGGGAGCCCCGTCTCGGCGCTGACGCCGTCGTTCCGGGGGCCGCGCCATTGCGGCCAGTTCTCCGCGCGCGCGGCGCTCACAAGCAGTAGGGCGGCGAAACCGGTTAACACAACGCGGGAAAGGTATCTCATCTGCCCAAACCCCCTGCTTATCCTGGATCGGCGCGGACCCATACTGGCGCGGGCCGCCACATCAGTTCGACGGAGGCCGCGCGTGCCTGGTTGAGGCGTGGCCATCGCGTCGGCGCCGGCTCAGAGCGTCAGGAACTGCACCCACATCGGGTTCTTCCCGACGTCGTACCGCGCGATGGGCGTCAGCGCGCCCGTGTCCGAGTCGATGCGATATGCCGCAACGTGTCCCGTCCCCTGTCCGCACGCGTAGAGGAAGGAGCCGGAGGGGTCGATGCCGAATGCGCGCGGCGTCTCCTCGGTGATGCAGTGGCCCACCGAGGCAAGGGCGCCGCTGACGGGGTCGATCGAGAAGCACGCGACCGAGTCGTGCCCGCGGTTGGTGACGTAGACGTGCCGTCCGTCCGGGGTCATGTGGATCTGCGCGCAACTGTTGTCGCCCGAGAAGTCCTGCCGAAGCGTCGACAGCGAGTGGTCGCGCGCGAGCGTCCCGGCGGCGCGGTCCAGCCGGTAGGCCGTGATGCTGCATCCCTGCTCGTTCGAGAAGTAGAGCATGTCGAGCGTTGGGTGGAAGCTGAAGTGCCTGGGCCCTTCTCCCGCGGGCGGGACCACGGTTGCGACGCTGTTTGGCGTCAGCTTCCCCGTGGTCTCGTCGAACGCGAACTGGAAGATGAGATTCGGCCCCGCCGTGTGCGGCACGAAAGCCAGCCGGTTCGTCGCGTCGGTCTGGATGCAGTGCGCGCGCTCCGCCGTGGGGATGTCCTCGACGGGCCCCTCGGCCAGGACGCCGTCCGCATCGACGGCGTGCACGGTGACTTTGCCGGCGCCGTAATACGACGCGAGTAGGTAGCCATCCGTGTTGTCCAGGGCGATGTAGCACGGGTCCGCGTCGAGCGCCACGGCCCCAAGCGGCGTCAAATCGGCCGTGACGGTATCGATGGCGTAACTCGCGATCTCCCGCGAGGACCGAAGGCCTGCGTAAAGGACCCCCTGCGCCGCGTCCGTGGCGAGAGGGCCCGGCGAACCGGTCACATCGACGTCACCGTCGTGCCTCAGCGATCCGTCCGACGGGTCCATCTCGTATCGCGCCAGTCGGTTCTCGCCCGCGATGGACAGGTATACCCAGTGCGCCACGGTCGTCTCCGCTGTTAGTCGGCCGCTTCGTCATCGACGCCGAGGTACGCCCCGAGGAGCACAGCGCCGTAGTTCGCGGCGATCGCCACTACGCCGATGATCGTCTGGGCGCCCATTCCCTGCGTCACCATACCCACGACGAGCCCAAGCGCGCCGAGGATCACCACGACGAGGGCCAGGCGTTTCGCGTGGCGACCCGGGTCGAATGGCGACATGCGCGCCGTGACGTCCCCCCCGAGCAACGCGAAGAAGGCCCTGAAGAGCGACATGGCGATCTGCGTCGTCGTCGTCGCT
>NYZG01000082.1 GCA_002687025.1 Candidatus Poribacteria bacterium | reverse complement strand
GTCGGCCATGGACGCCTCGACCGTGAGGGTACTCCTCGGGGCCCTCGGCACCGAGGACGAGGACCGCGTGACGTACGCGCTGGACCTGTTGCGGCTCGCCAAGGGCGTCGATATGGGCGCGGCCGTTCGGCCACTCCTCGCGCACCCGTCGCGGGATGTCAGGGCCGCGGCCGTGCGCACGCTGGCAGACATCGGCGACGCCGGCGCCGTCGAGGAGGTGGGCAAGCTCGTCGAGTCGGACGAGACGGAAGTGCAGCTAGAAGCCGTCTACTACGTCTGCAGATACGGCCCGGAAGCGCCCGAGGAACAGATGCGCGAGTTCTGGTACCACGCCGACCCCAAGGTGCGGGCAGCCGCCATCGCGTGCGTCGTCCGCCATGGGAACCACATCGAAATCGGGATGGCACACGAGGGCATCCGCCAGATCATCGACGACAAGAGCCCCGAGAACGCCGGCGTCCGCCACGCGGTGGCAAAGGCGTTCTCCTCGATGGACTCGCCCGCGCTGACAAGCCTGCTCGACGAGCTCGTCCGCGACGCCGACGCGTGGGTCGCGAGGCAGGCGATCGAGAGCGCGGCACATCTCACGCCTCCATCGCTGATTCCGTCCCTCGAAGTGCGTCTCGGCGACGTCGATACCGAGCTCGCCGCGCGGCGCGCCCTGGCCGCCTATGGCGCCGAAGTAGTCCCATCCCTGCGCGAAAGCCTTCTCGACGATGATGGCGACGACCTGCTCCGCAGACGCATCCCCCGTGTCCTCTTTATGACAGGGACCGACGAGGCCGCAGCCGTGCTCGCGGAAGCTCTCGGCGCGCGTCCGTCGGACCTGTGCCATGGGCCGCAAGCCCTGCGATACCACGTCATCAAGGCGCTCAATCGCCTGCGGCGCGATCGGCCCGACATCGCCGTCCACCCCGCTTCCGTACATGCGGCGGTCGAAGCGGAGGCGCGGTTGCAGGCGCGGTGGCTCGATTACGGCGCCGCGGTCGCGTCGCTCGGAGAACCGGCGCTGCTGCTGGCCGCGGTGCTCCACGAGCGGAAGGAGCAGAGCCTCGAGCGCCTCTTCCGGCTGCTGGCGCTGCTCTACCCGTCACGCGAGATATACAACGCCCACGCGCCCATCCGCGGCGGCCGGCGGGACGCGCCGTCGCCACACGCGGGCCTGCGCCCAAACGCTCTGGAGCTGTTGGATAACCTGTTGGATGCCGCCCTGAAGCGCCTCGTGATGCCCCTGGTGGAGGACGGCCCCATCGACGACCGTCTGGGTCCCCTACGCGGGGCGTGGCGCCTTACAGCCGTCACTCCGGGGGCGGGGCTCCAGGACCTGCTCGACGCCGAGGACACGTGGATGAGCGGGGCAACCTACCAGGCGATAGCGAAGCTGCGCCAACGCGCGGAGCCACCGCCCAACGGAACACCGGCGCTCAGCGACGCGCCTACCGAGAGGAGACCGGACTTGAATCTGCTGGAAAAGGTCGAGTTCCTCATGCGCGCCGAGCTGTTCGCAGGTATCGATACCGAGCAACTCGGGCAGGTCGCCGCCGCGGCCACCGAGATCCAGTTCGAGGCCGACGACGTCGTGTTCGCAGAGCACGAACACGCCGACTCCGTGTACGTAGTCGTCACAGGTGAAGTGCGCCTCTCCGGCGAGCGCATCCCCGAGGACCACGCCCGCGAGGGCGACGTCTTCGGCATGCTCGCCCTATTCACCGATGAGGCCCGCTTACTCACGGCCGTGGCGACGCAGACGACCCACGCCCTTCAGCTCGAACGCGAGGTGTTCCTGGACCTCCTGGCCGACCACGCGGAGATCACGCGCGGTATGCTCAAGAACCTGACCGAGAAGATACAGACGCTATCGGCCGAGTTGCACTCCCGCTAGCCGGGTGGCCGAGCCGGTCCGCGATCCGGCGTGCACAGCCCTGGCGGAAGGGCGGAGAAATGCACCCGGCGCGCCGCGGCAAGCCCACATGGGCCCACACGGCGGCGACGTGCGTCTGCCTGGGCCTCCTTGCGGGCGTTGCGGTAGCCGACTGGCGTCCGCGCGCGAACACGCTGTTCCACCATCAGGCGCACCGCGCCGTGACCGTGAATTCGAGGCTGTACGCGCTGGGCGGCCGAACGGTCGAGGCATGGGACACGGGCATCCGCCCCGTCGCGCCCACGCCGCACGCCCTGTCTACGACGTGGGGGAGCCTCAGACGCGAACAGCCCCCAGGGCCGCGGGCCGACGGCATCGCCCGCGACCGCCCCGAATAGGTACGAGACCGTACGAACCTTCGCGCCTCCGCCGAGTTTATGGAAACACCCGGTGGCCCGCGAGTTACGGGTTGCCGCGTCGCAGCGACGTATTGTAGTCTGTTAGGCGTGCCAACCGACCCCACGAGTCGGCCCGTGGACACGACAGGGAATCATTGGGACGCGCACGGCGCCACCCCGAATTCAGAGCATAGCATTGACGTAGCGGAGGTCCTGTGATGTTGCGTTGCGGCCAACGGCGAATGAGGCGTGCGGCATGCCTTCGCTCGGCCCTTGTGGTGATCGGATTCATGCTGGTTGGTCTGGCTCTCCCGGCGATGGCCGCGGACGACCCTCCTCCTGATGTGCCGGACAACCCCTATTTCCCGCCGGCGTCGCCGGTTTGGGAACTCGGCAGCAACTGGGTATTCGACGGCGATTCAGGCAACGGCGACGGGATCGCCAGTCCCGGCGAAACCGTCTCGCCCCGCGTCCGCATTCGGAACCTGGGCGTCGGCACGTCGAAGAACGTGACGGCGACGCTCGCGATCACCGATACGGACATCACCGTAGTTGCCGATGAGGTGACCTTCGCGCTCTGGGACGGCGGCGTGAATGAAACGCTCGCCGAATTCGTGATCGACATCGCCGTCGACGCGTTGGCGCACGATGTCGACGCCACCGTGACGATAGAGTCGACCAACGACACCTCCGGCGATCCAGTAGTCTTCAGCATCGTAATCCCAGTTCTCAGCACCGCGAAACCCGAATTCGCCCGCAGAAGCGAATGGATCTTCGACGGAACCCTCGGCAACGGCGACGGCCGAGCGAGCCCCGGCGAGCGGGTAGAGCCTCGGGTGCGCATCCTCAACGACGGCCCGGGAGCCGCCCAGAACGTCGATGTGACGCTGACCGTCGATGACGCCTCCGCGACGCTCGTAAGCGGGTCCGTGACCCACACGAGCTGGCCGGCCGGCGAAGCGCGCAACAACGACGGTCTCATCCTGGACGTCGACGCCGGCGCCTCGTCCGGCACGCTCATTCCGATCACCGTAAGCATCACTGCGGACAACGGCGGCCCCTGGCAGTTCTCCTACTCGATACTCGTCGAGGGCTCGCTCATCGAGTTCGACCAGCGGAGCGCGTGGATCTTCGATGGGTCCCTGGGCAACAAGGACGGCGAGGCGAACCCCGGCGAGCGCGTAGAGCCGAGGGTGCGGCTGCTGAACTCCGGCTCCGGCGAGGCCGTGAACGTCGTCGCGACGCTCAGCACCACAGACGCCGACGTGACCGTGACCGGCGCGCAGGTAACACACGCGACGTGGCCAGCGGGCGTGGCGCGCAACAACACCGGCTTCATCATCGAAATCGCCTCCGACGCATCGGCCCACGACGTCACCCTTACTATAGATGTGACGGCCGACAACGCGTCGCCATCCCAGTTCACGATGACATTCCCGATCGTGAAGCTGCCCGCATCGTTCAGTCAGCGCAGTTCCTGGGCGTTCGACAAGACCACGGGCAATGGCGACGGCGACGCCAACAGCGGCGAGCGTGTCGAAATCCGCGCCCGAATCCTGAACGACGGCCCCGGCCCCGGCGAGAACGTCATCGCCACCCTTACCAGCGCCGATTCGGACGTCAGCATCGTGACGGGTGTGGTCTCGCACGCCACATGGCCTGTAGGCGAAGCGCGCAACAACACCGGATTCGTCGTCGATGTGGAGCCAGCCGCGACCGCGCACGACGTCACCTTCACCCTGTCCGTGACGGCGGATACGGGCGGGCCTTGGGAGTTCACGTTCACGATTCCCGTCGTTGTCGCTGCCGTGGCCTTCGAGTCGCGCAGCTTCTGGTCGTTCGACAAGACCACAGGCAACGCGGACGGCCTCGCGAACCCCGGTGAGCGCGTGCAAATCCGCGCCCGTATGCTGAACACCGGCGCCGCGACGGCCGAGAACGTCGTCGCGACCCTGACCTCCACCGACGGCAAAGCGTCTGTCACGACCGCGCAGGTCACCCACGCCACGTGGCCCGCTGGCGAGGCGCGTAACAACGTGGGTCTGGTCGCCGAGATCGACGACAGCGCCACCGGGACTGCCGCCTTCACGCTCGCCGTCACGGCCGACAACGGCGGCCCCTGGTCCCTCTCCTATACCCTCACCATCACGCCCGCGGCCGCGGACTTCGAGCAGCGGAGCGGCTGGGCGCGTGACAAGGTAACCGGCAATGACAACGGCACCATCGATCCGGGCGAGGAGGTCGAGGTCCGCGCGCGAATCCTCAACATAGGCCAGGTGGACGCGACGAACGTAGTCGCAACGCTCAGCACGACGGCTGCCAATGTCACCGTCACCTCGGCCACCGTGTCCCACGCCACGTGGCCCGGCGGCGTTGCCCGTAACAACGTCGGCTTTACCGCGGACCTGGGCTCCAGCCTGACTGCCTCGAGCGTCGACTTCACCCTCGACGTCACCGCCGACGTGGGCGGCCCGTGGCAGTACGTCTACACGATCCCCATCACCGGCTTGACCGCGCCCGCCGCGCTGGCCGTGCCGGGCGATATCGACAGGGACGGCGCCGTGGGTATCCGAGACATCCTCGCGGTGGCTGCCGTCTATGGTGAACCCGCCTCGGTCTACCCGACGGCCGACGTCAACGGCGACTCCGTGCTCGACATGGGCGACATGACCGCCATCCACGCGGCGCGCACAGACACCGTCGCCGGGGCGCCGGCCGTCAGGCACAGCCAGGTCACCCTGGTGGAGCGCTGGCTGCGTGAAGGCCGTCAACTGGACGACGGCTCCGACGTGTTCCGCGAGGGCCTGCCGGCGCTGGAGGCGCTACTCGCCGCGCTCAAGCCCGCGACCACGGCACTGCTGCCCAACTACCCAAACCCGTTCAACCCGGAGACATGGATTCCGTTCGACCTCGCCGCGGCGGGCGAAGTGACGATCCGCGTCTACGACATCGGCGGGCGCGTGCTGCGGCGACTCGACCTGGGCTACGTCGAGCCGGGCAAGTATCGCCAGCGTGACGCCGCGGCGTACTGGGACGGCCGCAACGAGTTCGGTGAAGCCGTTGCCAGCGGCGTTTACCTGTACGAGATCCGTGCGGGAGATCAGCGCGACATGCGCCGCATGGTGGTGCGCAAGTAGCGCTCGTGCAGCCCCCGACGCGGGGCAGTTCGTCGCGGTAAGCAAGAGAGCTCTGGAGGACACGGCGGGCTCCGATCGTGCCAAACGTGGTCGATCGGCGCCTGTCGTGACCAGGCCGCTCCCACCATGCCGGGCTTCCGCGAAGCCGGCCTCTCTTACCCTCACGCAAGTCGGCCGGCCCGACCCGCGTTTCCCGGCCGTCAGGCGGCCCTTGGCAGCCTTCGTCTCCTTCCGACGGCTCCCGGCCTGTGTGCCGCGCGTCGGCATCGCGGCCTGGGCTATCCTTTGTGCGTGGGACGATGGCGTACCGACAGGGCTGCCGTCTGTCCCGCGCCGAAGCAACGGGCAGGTCGTCGAGGCGGCCAGCTAGCCGGAGGCCGCACATGGATGCCGCGCCGAGAGCGGCCGCGAACCGGGCGGAGATGGCATCTTCGTGGCGGCCGCGCGCGGAGCCGCCGGTTCTCCGCGCGCGTCGTCACTCCGTGTCGCTCGCCGCGTTGGCCGCGGTGCTTGTCTTCCTGGGGCGCGCGGCTTACTCCTACGAGAACATCCCGACCGCCTTCGACGGCCGTGACACGCTCATGCGGCTGGCCGCACGCGGCGTCATCTCGGTAGACACCGTCATCTCCAGCCCGCTGACGCGCGGACATCTCGCCGACGCCACACGGCTTGCGCGCGGGTCGCTCTCCGACGTGGAGGCGACGCATCTCGCCGCCTACCGCGCGTACGCCGACGCCGCGTACGCCGACGCCGTGTTCCACCACTCGGGCGACGGCTTCTCGCTGGCGTTCGACCCACGGCTACAGTTCGAGGCGCAACGCCTGGCGGACGGCGGAGCAGCGACGGCCACGAGCGTCCGGCCCGTGGCATACGGCGGCGGGAGCGCCTTCCGTTTCTACACCCAATTCGAGTGGGGCGTCGTTTCCAACCCGTCGGCATACCGCTTCCCGCCCGACAAGTTTCCTCTGCGTCAGCGCTCCATTACGGGCGACCTGGAACAGCTCAGTATGGCGCAGGGGCACGTCGCCTTTGGGTCGGGGCCGATGGTCGTGCAACTGGGCAAGATGCCCGTGCGGTGGGGCATGGGCTCCCGCGGGTCGCTGCTGCTGTCGGACAACACCGACGCCAAGGACGGCGTACGTCTGCTCGTGCGGACGGGGCCGTTCAGGTTCGAGAGCCTCAGCGCGGACATGCCGCAGGCAGGCGTCGAGAAGTACATCTCCGCGCATCGTCTGAGCGTGCGCGTGCACCCGCGTCTGGTTGTCGGCGTTCACGAGGCGGTCGTCTATAGTGGCGCGTTGCGGTTAAACTACCTCAATCCGTTCAACCTGTATCTGCTCGCCGTCCCGATCGTGGAGCGGCAGACGCTCGGGGAGGATCGCGAGGAATTCCCAGGTGGAAACACCCTCTTCGGCGGAGACGTGACATGGCGAGTCGGCGCGGCGAGCCTGCTATATATGGATGCCGTCATCGACGACTACCAGCCCCAGGAAGGCGCGCGCAGCTTCCGCAATTGGGACAGCAAGTTCGCTACGCAGATCGGAGCATATACGATCGATCCGTTTGGGCTGTCCGACGCGTCGCTCCGTGCGGAATACACTTTCGTGAACCAGTACGCCTACACGCACGAATTCGATGCGCTCCGATACACGCTCGCGGGCGAGCCGTTGGGGTTCTTCACGGGGCCGGACGCGGATGATATGTCGCTCAAGGCTGAGAAATGGCTGTCTCCGTGGGTCCGCGTGGGCGCCACGGCCGCGCAGACGCGGAAGGGCGAGCAGGACATCGCCGAGCCGCGGCTACGCGGCGGCCCACAGCGGTGGACGTTCCTCTCCGGCGTCGAGGAGGTCCGCCGCGCGATCGGCCTCGGCGTTCGCGTGACGGAAGTGACGAGGTGGACGGCCGATATCAATGCGGCCTACGTCCGCCTGACCAACGTGGACCACGTGGACGGCGCAATGCGGGACGGCATTGACATCGTCATCCGCGGCTCCTTCAGAATATAGGGAATGCGCGTGTCCGAATCAGCTCCCTTCGGCGCCGGTAGGATCGACGAGCCCGACCTGGACGTCGTCGCCTACATTGAGGTCCTCTGGCGCCGCAAATGGGTCTTCGGGGGTATTGTGACGCTCGTCCTCGTCGGCGCGTTCGTGCGGACGATGTACTTCCTACCCGAGATGTACGGCAGCGCCGCTACGATACTGCCACTTAAGGCGGTGGACGGGGGCGCCCTGAGCATACTTCGACAGGCGGGTGGCGCTGCGGGAGCGCTCGCCGGCCTCGGCCTGGGCGGCTCAGGCGGGGACGCCGAACGGCTCACCAGCATCTTGCGCACCCGTAGCCTCGCCGAGAGCGTGGCGCGCAGGCACGCGCTCTTCGAGCGGCTCGTGCGGAAAGACCTCAACACGCTGCGGCGCAAGCGCGGCGCGAGTTTCGGCGCAACCGACATCGACCGCATCTCGCTGGAGCTCGTGGCGGCCCATCCAGAGGGACTCACCTCGGGGCCGCCGGGGACGGCGGGCTCCGCAGTCCTCGAGCTGGACGACGATGCGGTGCGCCGCGCCGTCGCCGCGCTTCCCGGGTGGACGGGCTCGGCGGACGCCCTCGACGTGGACGCGGCCCGCGACGCGTGGTACGTCACGACGCAGACGCGGCTTCGCGGGTTCCGCGATGGCGTGGGCGTCGAGTGGGACCGCAAGCAGGGGGTGATAAAGGTCTCGGTGATGTTCGAGGACGATCCCGCGATGGCCGCCACCCTCGCGAACGCCTATATGGACGAGTTGCGCGCCTATCTGCGGGATAACACGAGCACCGAGGCGCGCCGGAACCGCGTGTTCATTGAGTCGAGATTCACCAAGGCTGAGACCGACCTGGCGGCCGCGGAAGCCGACTTGGAGGCGTTCGAGCAGGAACACGAACTCGTCTCGCTACCGGAACAGACGGCGTACGCCGTGACGCGGCTGGGGGAGCTCGAGGCGAGACTCGCAGCGAAGCAAATCGAGCGTGATGTCTTGACGCAAGCGAAGGTTTCCCCTGGCAGCGCGGCGCTGGCCGCGCTAGAAGTGGAGATACAGGCCATCGACGCGATGCTGTCCGAGGCGCTCCGGGGCCGCGGGTCCGCCGTGGGGACCATGGCGCTGGCCGACCTCCCGACCGTGAAGCGCGAGCTGTTCGAGCTGATGCGCGCCAAGGCGGTGCAGGAGACGCTCTTCAAGCTCCTGGCCGAGCAGTACGAGGTGGCGAAGATCGACGAAATCCGAGAGGAAGTCGCCTTCGAGACGCTCGACATCGCTGTCCCGGCCACCGAGCGGGCATCGCCGAGGCGTAAGGTGGACATGGTCATCGGCCTCGCCGTCGGGTGCGTGTTGGCTGCTTTGTGCGTTGCGGCGATCGAGATGTTGGCCTCCAGGCGGGCCGCCGCGTTGACCCTGGGCCACCCGGGCGCCTAGTCACGGGGCCCCGGGTGAAACTCTCGGAAACCGCCCGTCGTATGGATTCGCAACGGAGGCGTGCGCGCTGTGCGTCCCCCGTTGAAAGGCGCGCCACGACGGCTTCGCGTGTGTCCGGCGCCGTAGGGGAAACTCTTGACACTCCTTGAACCGGAGATGTAGTATATGGCGCTTTGTCAGGCCGCTCGCGCCTCTCGGCGACGGGCATGTTACGGGGCGCGGACGCGGAGCGACGGACGTATTCATAGTCTTCTGATCTTGGGCGGATGTTGACAGATACAAGCGGATTTCCAGACGGCCACTCGGCGAATTTGGTCTTATCGGAGGCGGATCTGATGGACGGCGGGTTGTACCCAGACGGTTCCAGTTCCATTCACACTTCACGGACGCCTTCCCCCAGCAACCATCGTGGTGGAAAGCGTCGCTCGAACGTTATCGGGGGGTCTATCGTGGCGAGTCGATCTCGGCAACTATGGAGGACACTGTCCATGCGCGGTGTAGGCCTATTGGCTCTGTGCCTCACGCTGGCAGGTGGGACGGCGGCACAGGCCGCGGGCATCACCGCTAAGCTAGCGTTCGAAGGCACCGTCATCGACACGCTCAATCGGGCGACGGTCGGGCAGCTCATTACCGTCGAAAGCGACACCGCCTTCGGGAATCCGGCGGCCGAAACCGCGATCGGTGTGCTGACGTACGACGGCATCATCATCACCTCCGCGAACGACCTGACCGTCTCGGTTGGGAAGATCGAGGGCAACAACATCACCACGGCTGCCACCGGGCACTTTAAGGTCAGCTTCCGTGTGCCCCCGGTTGCATACGGTGAGCGCAGCGTCGTGGTGAGTGTGCGGTCGACTTCCACCTACGTGCAGCCGCGCATCACGTCTGTTTCGCCGATCCAGGTGGTCAAGGGAGACACGCTCTCGGTGGTCGGGGACGGCTTCCGTAGTGGTGAGAAGGTCCGGGTCGAACTCGTCCAGGTCCAAGCGGGCGGGGCCGAAGTGGGCCCGCACCCCGCGGACGAAGACGGTTTCGGTGAGATCACGGCGGACTCCACCGGCCGCGTCGCGGGCAGCGTCACGGTCGGTGACGCCCCCTACGCGGACGGCTCGACGAACTTCCCGCTCCACACGGTACGTGTTAAGGACTCGCACGGCGACCACGAGGCCACCATACGGGCCTCGCTGGCCAGCGTGGTATCGGTTACGCCGATCCTCGATAGCTCGGGCTTCGGCAACAAGACCGTCGGCAGCGAGATCACCCTTAAGGGCCACGGCTTCCCCGCCCAGTTCGGCGTCGGGAATTCCCTCACGATCCAGATTGGCGGCAGCACGGTCGTGCTTGGTACGGCCAACGCGGATGGTTCCATCAACGGTGGCGACGGGATCAAGTACACGATCCCGACAATGAGCTACGGCACGCGTGATGTCAAAGTCTCCGATACCACCACCGGAACCGCATCCCACACGGCCTCGAACGCCATAAGCATCATCCCGAAGCTGAGCCTGACCGGAGCCCTGCAGGGCACCAATGGGTCCACGCTCAACTTCTCCGGCACCGGGTTCGCCGTGCACGACGGCTCCGACGACAAGAACATCAAGACCGATGGCACCGCGGGCACCGGCGAGGACGTCGACCTGTCGCTCGTCAAGGCAGGCATCTCCTACGATGTCGGCAAGGTCACCGCGAACAGCACCACCGGCGCCGTAAGCGGCACCTTTACGGTTCCGCTGAACATCTTCTCCACGGGCACGGTCACGGTCCAGGCGCAGGGAGCCATCAGCGGCGCGGCTGCCACGACATCCTTCTTCTTCTCGCGGCCGAGCGATGATCCGCAGGTGCGTGCGGTGAAGGTGTCGAATTCCGGTGGCGCCGTTCACGTCGTCAGCGTTACGTCTCTCAGCGATGTGAGCCCGGGCGACCTCATTGGCGTCCGCGGTCTCAACTTCTCCAGCGTGGCATCCATCGGCACGCTGCGGTTGGTCAAAGGCTTCACGGCGATTACCGTCGCCCCCGCTGATCTCACGGATGCGAGCGGCCCTGACGGTGTTGCCGTCGGGACGGCCGACGATGTCACGGGCGCGATCACGACGGACATCGGCGGCGCGTTCGCCGTCACGCTACAGTTGCCTACCGATATCGAGGGCGGCACGTGGTCGATCCAGGCCACGGGCGCGGCCTTGACGGCTGAGAACACCGCCGTCATAGACATCTCGCCCGGCCGCTTCGAGCTGATCGACCCGGACAGCGGGCTCACCGTGTCTTCGATCACCCGCCTCATCGGTGAGAGCATTCGCGTCCGAGCGAGTGGCTTCCTGCCCGGCGAGACGGTGACGATCCAGACCGGCGCGACGTCCGTCGCCATCAAGGACGATGGTGACGACGATGCCGACGGGGACGATGGCGTCATCCAGGCGGATGTCGAACTCACACAGCAGCCGTTTGGCAAGCCGAAGGTAGCGATCGCGCACGCGCGCGGCACCCTCTCGACCGATGGCGAAGTGGTCATCCCCAACAACATCGTCAAGATCGACACCAGCGAGAGCAAGGTCGGCACCGTCCAGGACAAGCAACTTGGC
>NYZG01000081.1 GCA_002687025.1 Candidatus Poribacteria bacterium | reverse complement strand
CGACATACGGGGCCAGCGGAATGCACCCGAAGGAAACGATCGTTTCGGGGAGTGACAGTTGGTCCAGCGGGATGCCCGCGAGCTCATAGCCGGGGGACTTGGGCGGATGCGCGTGCACCGCGCCGTGCACGTCGGGGCGTTTCTGGTAGCAGTGGAGATGCATCCGCACCTCGGATGAGGCGCGTAGGTAGCCTTCGACCTGCTCGCCTTGCATGTTCACCTTGCACAGCATGTCCGGCGTGAGATCGCCCTTGCTTACGCCTGTCGGCGTGGCGATAATCACGTCTTCGTCCAGCCTGGCGGTGATGTTCCCGTCGTTGGACGCGATGTAGTCTTTCTGGTACAGACGTCGCCCGACTTCGCAGATCATCTCGCGCAGGGCGCGCTCGTCACTCATTCGTGTCTCCGGGGTTGGTCGAGGCAGGCGGAAGTCTAGCACGACGGCGTTGAGGGGTCAACAGGCTGGCGCGTAACGCGGGTCGGGACATGTCCGCTCGCGCGACCGGCCGCGCGGCCTTCCCGGGGCTGCGCGGGGGCGGATATCTCAGCGTCGCGACGGGCGGCCGCCACTGAGCCATTCATGTCGCCGTGAGTGGCGGACGGGGTCGCATCAGGGCATTGACAGGCGCGTCGGTACCTCTGCCGTGAGGTCAGTCGATGCCAGCCCTTGCGAGCGCGGCGCGGTAGGCTTCCTCGCGGTGTACGCCCACCAGGTACGCGACGATGGTCCCTTCACGGCCGACCACAACCGTCGTCGGGATGCCCGTGGCCTCGTAGAGCATGAACGCGGCCGAGCGTGGGTCTCTCAGCGTGGGGAACGAGTAGCCGTTCTCGGTGAGGAACTCGCGTACGAGGGTAGGCTCCTCGTTGTTCACGCCATAGACCGCGACGCCCTTGTCGGCGTATTCGTCGTGCAGCTTCTGTATTATCGGCATCACGACTCGACAGGGGCCACACCACGTAGCCCAGAAATCCAGCAGCACCACGCGGCCGCGCAGGGCTGAGAGCGTAACGGCGTTGCCGTCGCCGTCGTTCAGCGTGAAATCCGCGGCCTCGGCGCCCGTCAGGTCGACCTGTTCCGGTTCGTCGGAGGCGCCCGGCTCCACCTCGGTGGCGCCGTCTGGCGGCGTGAATGTGAACAGCGCATCGTCGACGGCCTCGCCAACATCGGCGCGTACGAGGTTCAGCGTGCTGTCGGATCGGACGGAGCCACCATCCGAGGTCGGATGGTGCATCGTGAATTCCTCGCGGACGACGAGGTGCGACGTGGAGTCGATCCACACGCGCTTCATGACGCCTTCCATCTCTGGTGGCGTCTCGCCCTCCTTGTAGGTGAGCTCGATCACGATCGCGTCTACCTCACGATCCCCCATCTCCGTCGTTTCGTGATCCACGATGTGCGCGGTCGCCACGGAGTCCGCGATGCCCATGTACTGAGCCGTGAAGCCGAGCACGATGGTCTCGGCCGCGCCGGTCGGCAGGTCGGCCGTGTCCTGTCGGGTGTATTCGCTCTGCGTCGGCAGGTACTGCCAGAGCGTCCCGCCGTCCGACACGAGGATGACGCTGCCTTCCGAGCCCGATATCTCCGCGCGCATCTTCCCGTCGCCTCCGTACGCGAAGACGAGGCGCGTCTCACTTTCGACGGGGTCGTGCACGCCATCGTCGTGGCGCACGCCGGCCTGGGCGACGAGGTGGTACCGCGTCAGCCCTTCGTACGCGGCCCCCACGGCGCGCAGGACGTCCATTGGATCACGTCCGCCGGGATCGATAGCGCCCCACGCAGACGAACCGGCCAACATCAGGGCTAGCAGCATCGGCGCGCCTCTGCGGTACATGGGCAATCCCCCGGGGCGGCGTGGGCAAGACGACGTGGCCAAGCAGGTCAGCATTCCGCCAAGAGTATACCCCACCGAGCCGAGACCCCGTCACCGACGCCTGTCGGCGTGTTGCGCGCCTGCGGGACGTACCCTACGATCCCCGCCGCCGGTCGTGCGCGCGATGCGACGCGCGGAGAACAACCCGAGGAGCAGTGGCATGCAGTTGACGCCCGCGCAAAAGCGCTTCTTCCACGAGGAGGGGTATATCAGGATTCCTGGCGCCATACCCCGTGTGATGGTCGACGCGGCGCTGCACGCCATCAACCACTCGCTCGGATACGAGGGGATGAGCAAGGACGACCTCCCGATCATGCGGGCGCGTTCGTATTGCACGGAGGTGCAGCGCGCCGAGGTCATGACGGGGCTGTTCAACGATACGCCCGCGTTCTCCGCCGCGGAGTCGATGTTGGGCACGGGGAACGTGGGCAAGGTTGGCGGCGCCCAGATCGCCCTGCGCTTCCCCGGAGCCCTTTGGCAGACGCCGGGGCCACCGGGAGGGCATCTCGATGGCCTCGGTAGCGGGACGAACGGCATCGAGAAGGGGGTGTACACGCGCGGCTTCACCGGGCTAGGGGTTGTGTTGCTGAGCCCGCTGACAGAGCCGTACAGCGGGAACTTCACCGTATGGCCGAAGTCGCACACGTTCTACGAGCGATACTTCCAAAAGCACGGTCATGCGATGCTGGCCAACGGCATGCCGCCGGACGAGCCGCCAGGCGAGCCGGTACACCTGACGGGCGAGCCCGGTGACCTCGTAATCGCGCACTACGCACTGAAGCACACCGCTGCGCCGAACGCGTCTCACAGCATCCGGTACGCCGCGATATTCCGCTTCCGCCACAAGGACTGCGGGGAGAACGGCGTGGACGCATACCTCGACATCTGGCGGGAGTGGCCGGGCGTGCTGGAGGCGGTCGACGCCGCGTAGAGAGGCCGTCGTCGTCCGCCTGTGCAAGCCCCTGAGTCGCATCGCGGGCGGGCCCTCACACCTCGGGCCGGCGAGCCATGCCGGCCTGGGCGCGTCCACGTCGACGACTGCCTCGGCTGTATCCCGTCGGCTACGATTTGCTGTGGGCCCATCGGCCGAGCGCCCGGCCGCGCCGTAAACGCCAGGGCGCGCAACGGTGTTCCACGGCCGCCGGGCAAAGCACACCATCCGTAAGGAGACGCGCGGGTTGCCCAGGAGGGCGCGAGCGTGACGCAGTCGGCCTTCACGCGCCAATTGCGCGCGCGGATCGGCGCGTCACTCGTCGCCATGGCGTTGCTGGGTCTCCCCTTCGGCGTCCTTGCACAGGCAGACCCGTGGGAGCCCGCCGATCCTCCCCTTCCCTTCGCGAGCATCACGCCGATAGGGTTTCGGCTCTTCCGCGATGAGTTCCTGCGACTTGTCGCCCCGCTGCCCGGCCAGCCCTACGACCCGGCCCTTCTCGACAAGGTGCTCGCGGCGACACGGAAACTGTACCGCGACGCCGGCTATCGCTTCGCGGAGATCCGGGAGCCCGCCATCACGGAGTTCGACGACGGCTACTACATCCGCATCAGGATCGACGAGGGCCGCGTCGGCAAGGTGACCGTGACCGGCCTGCGACGCACGCGCCCAGAGGTGATCGAACAGCAGTTACTGCTCGTACCGGGGCGGCTTTACGTGGAGGAGGATCGCGTTGAAAGCGAACGCATCCTCCGGGCCCGTCCGTACGTGGGCGACGTGAGCGTGACGGCGAGCCCGAACCCCAAGACGGGCGAGATCGACGTACTCGTCGACGTGCAAGACCTGTGGTCGCTTGTGCCTCGCGCGCGGCTTGTCGGCGGCGGCGGAGACACGACCCTCGAGGATGTCCTGAACGGCGACGTGGGCTTCCAGCTCAGTCTGGAGGATTCGAACCTCTCGGGCACGGGGCAGGACTGGTTCTTCCGTCTTCGGCGCGAGCAGCCTGATATCGCGCATGAGGAGGCGGTTGAGACACCGTTCAGAACTCGGACCGCGATCAGGATGTTCGAGCCGAACGTGTTCAAGTCCCGATGGCAGATGCTGGCGCTGTACGAGCAACAGGCGAGGCCGGACGTCGACGCGTGGGAGCTCAGCCTGCTGCACCCCCTCTATTCGCTGCGGTCGCGCTGGAGCTTTCGATTCACGGCCTTGGAGCGGGGCGGCGTGTCGGAGTTCCAGCGGGACGGCGTCCTCCTGCGCGAGTGGGAGCGACGGGTGAAGCGTCAGTTCGCCTCCACAACGTTCGTATCCGGTGAGCCGGAGCGCCAGGTGCAATACACCGTGTGGGTCTCCCACGAGGCCGACGAATACGACCTGTCGTATTCCCACCCCGCCCTGACAGTCGTGGATGACCCGGCGTTCTTCAGCACGCGGAACACGGGACGTCGGTTCACGGTGTCGCCATCCGGGGCGCCGCTGCAAACGGCCGCCCTCGCGGGCGTGAGGGTGACGTGGCAGCGGCTGCAGTTCACCAAGGCGAGGAACTACAGCCGACTCGGCCGCGTCGAGGACATACCGATCGGCGGGACGCTTACCCTCTCCGTCGGCGGCGGGGCGCGGGCGTTGGCTAACGACCACGACGAGCTACGGCCGACGGCGTCGTATCGCTACTCCCGCGCCGTGGGCGCGCATAGCTTTGTCGAGATGGATACGACGGCGCGCGTGCCGTACGTCATACGGAACGGGCGCGACGGCACGCGCGGCGTGCAGAACGTCCAGCTGGCCGGATCCGCGCGCATGTTCATCCGCGGCGGCGATTCGAGGGCGCTCATATGTCGCGCCCACGCCGCTTCGCTGGGGCGGACGACACGAGACCTCAATCTGCTGCTCGACAGGAGAAACGGTGTGCGCGGCTACTCCAGCCGATCGTTCGACGGCACGCGCCGCATAGTCCTCAACGCGGAGGCGCGGCAGGTCGTCTGGACCAACTCGTACCTCGTGACGCAGGCCGCGGCGTTCGCGGACGTCGGCTACGTCTGGTGGGACGCGTTTGACGCAAGCGACCCGAAGCGCTCCGTTGGAGCGGGTCTGCGGCTCGGGCTGCAGCGACTTGCCGCGCCTGCCGTCCGCGCCGACATGGCCTACCTCTTCGACACCGACCCGCCCGAGTGGAAGTGGAGCTTCGGCACCGGACAGTATTTCTAGCCGCGAGTCAGAGTACCGCCCTGGCTCCCGGCAGGCGGCGGACGACGTCCCCTAGCGCGAACGTCAGCGCAACAGCCACGGGCCCGACGACGAGGAACTTCACCAAGCCGCCGGCCTCCCATCCGCGACACGCCAACGACACTCCCAACAGCACCGGGGCGTGGAGGATGTACGCCGCGTAGGCGCCGGCCGCGAGCCGCTTGCCCAGCGCGGACACCCCGTTCATGCGTCGACGGAAGGTCGCCAGGACAAGCACGATCATCGCAACGCCCAGCGACTGCTCCCACATCGCCGATGCGAGCGCCTGCCACCGCCATCCGCCCATGTACGCTTCGATCGGCGTCGAAGCAGCCTCGCCGACGCCGAAGAGCACGAAGAACGCCACGATCAGCGCTCCCACGGCCCACGCAGCAGCGCGCGCGTATCTGTCGGGAAAGGACGCGAGCCACCCTCGACGGTACGCCGCCACACCGAGCGGGAACATGGCGATGTACTGCGCCGCATACGGCGGCTGGATGTGCGGGAACGGCAGGGATTCGCCGACGGGCATCCTCACTCGCACCGCGAAGCTCACGAGGCCCAACGCCGCCGCACAGCCGGCAAGCCGCCCAAGACCTGGCGCCCGGCCCTCTGTCGCGCGTCCGCCGGGCGCGGAGCGGCCAACGAGGCGCACAACGGCGTATGCCACGGAGAACATCAGCAGGATTTCGACGAACCAGAGAGGGCCGACGCCGACGCGAGGCAGGCGGGCGACCATGGCTCGGTACGCATCCGCCAGGGATCCGGCATCCCCGCCCGCCGACGCGCGGAGCGCGTGGCCCATCGCCGGATCGATGCAAGCCGCGTACACAACCAGGGGGACCCCCAAACGCAGCGCCCGGTCGCGCAGGAACGCCGCCGTTCCCTTGCGGTCGTACGCCGCCGGCGTGAAGTACCCGGCGATGAAGAAGAAGAAGCCCATGAAGTACGCCTGGTTCGTCGCCACGAACAGGACGAGGAGTACCTCGGCCGCTAGCCCGTTTGCGGGGTCCTCGCGGTAGTACCAGCCACCGGGGGCGCCGTACGTGATGGCGGCGTGGTGGAGGATCACGAGCGCGGTCAGCAGGACGCGCAGGTGGTCGACATAGTGGAGGCGTGGCGCCGGATCCGCGGAGACACGTCCCATCGCGCCCAAGCTCGCATGGTAACAGGGGCCGTCGGTGACGCGCGACAGTGGGCCACCTTGGGCCTGTGGCGTCAACACAGGGGCCGAGTCGCAGCCCGGCGCCTCGCTTGACCGAGATGGGGCCCGATCCCTATACTCACCGTCATTCGGCTCACGGAAGGGGTTCGCACGTGGGTGATACGCGATCTCGCCAGGCGCTGAAGGACAAGGTGCGTCAGGAACGACGCGGCGCCGTCGGCATGAAGGACCCGGCGGAAGAGACGACGCTGGAAATCGTGCGAGACGAAACGCCCGGCCAGGCCGAGCACTTCTGGGACAGGAAGGCGACTCGGTCCGCGATCGCGGCGTGGGCGGGTGTCGCGCTGGTGTTTGCGCTGAGCCTGTTGCTCGCGTTCATCGTGGGGTTCGCGGCGATGTACGTGTACGAAGTGATCGGGTAGTCGCGGGCGCAATTCGCGTGAACGTTGCGCGTGCGGCGGTGTCTAACGGGTGGGTGCGGACGAAGAGGCAAGCGTATGGACTGGACCGAAGCCATCTCGCGAGACATCGCCGGCCATCCGGACGAAGTCGATGCGCGCGCGGCATTCGTGACGCTTGTCGAGAAGCACCGCGAACAGGCGTACCGGGTCGCGCGGCGTATGATGCCGTCCCACGAGGCCGCGGACGACGTCGTGCAGGAAGCGTTGCTCAGGGCGTTTCGGTCGCTCGACCGGTTCCGTCGCGACTCCGAACTCGACACGTGGCTGTATCGCATCGTCATGAACGTCGCGCTGAATCGGCTGCGCGGCTACCGACGACGGATTGGGTTCCTGGACAGATTCCGACGCGACGCGAACGCGCTGGCCCGCCGGCCCACGCCACCGCACGCCGCGGTCGAGCAGGCCGAGGCGCGAGAGCAGGTGAACGCGGCCGTGATGGCGCTGGCTCCCGGGCTACGCGCAGTGGTGGTCCTCTTCGATCTGGAGGGTCTGAGCTGCGCCGAGGTGAGTGGGACGCTGGCGATACCGGAGGGCACCGTGCGTTCCAGGTTGCACAACGCGCGCAGGCAGTTGCGGACGCGCCTCGAGCCGTACTTCGATGGCTCTGTTGGGAAGGGCTGACATGTTCTACACGTGTCGTGAAACGCGCTCGCGCGTGGACGGCTACAGCGCTCACGCGCTGAGCCCCGCGGAGCAGCTGTCCGTACGAGCCCACCTCAACACGTGCGCGACGTGCCGCGCGGAGCTCGCCAGGGCCGAACGCATCACGCGCGCGGTTCGACATGCCATGATAGTTGTTCCCCCTCCAGACTACCTGGAATCGCTCCCGTCGAGGCTCGCGCGCCGCGCGGAGGGCTCCATGGGCGGAGCATGGCGGCAGCCGATGCGGATCGCGGGGCTGGCCGCGGCTGCGGCGCTGCTCGTGTTCATCGGCCATGCAGTATGGACCGGCCCCCAGACGGAATCCACGAGTGAGAGCGCGGTGGCGCCGACATCGGCCGTCGGGCGGCGACCAACCGTGGCCAAGACGTCACCCGCGCTTGAGCCGCGCACCCGTCAGAGCGCCGCAAAGCGCGAGGACCTGATGCTGGTGCAGTTGGTGACGGCAGAGCCAAGGGAGATCGCCGGCGCGCAGGTGTCGCTTTCGCCGGTGTCCATGACGAGTTCGGAGGCGCCGATACCGGAGAGCTGGCGCATAGATCAGCTCATCGCGTCTATCCTGCGCCCGCGCCGCGAGGCCGCTCGCTCACGTGAGGCGTCGTCCGGCGGCGGCCTGTACGCCGGTGGCGAGGAGGCCGTGGCGCTGGCGCGTCAGGCTCCGTACGACAGCCGAAGCAGTGGATACGGCGGCCTGACCGCCTTCGTAGCCGGCAGCGTGTCGGCGATTGCTGATGTGACACTTCCGCTCTACTAACCCGTGCGCGGATGCCCGCGAAGGGCTCCGACGCGACCAGCCGACGCCCGATGGTCAGGGACACGCCGGCCGTTGAACGGAGAGCCGAAAGCGTGTAGCCTTGGGCGGTTTTACTGGCGACGGTGTGAATCGACGTGGTTCGATAGCAGGAATCCCGGCTTCGCAGTATAGGACGTACCGGAGGGATCCGACCGAATGAGCGACAAACTTCTAGTCGGCGTCGGAGTAGCTGCGCTATTGGGTGTGCTGTTCTGGCCCAGCGGCAGCTCGCAGCGGGTAAGGACCGCGTTCGAGGAAGCGGAACAGTATCTCGCCAGCCAGAGATACCAGGAGGCGATCGAGCAGTACGAGATCGCGCTCGAGGAATCGGTGAAGCCGTTCGTGAAGACCGAGGTCATCGACCCGGACTTCAGGACGCTGGCGTACTACAAGATCGCCTTCGCCAACGCCCAGATCGCCGACCAGACGGACGACGTCACGAAGTACGACATCGCCGTCACGACGATTGAGGACATCTACCGCGATGCGCACGTCCCCAAGCACAGGGAACTCATCACGTTCCTGTGGGGCTATGTCCTCTTCAAGCAGAAGAAGTACGACGAAGCCGACCCGAAGTTCCGCGAGCTCATCGACAACTTCCCCAACAGCCTGTACCTGGAGAACGCGTGGTACTCCATCGGGCAGCTCAATTTCGAACTGGTCGAGTATGACCGCGCGAGGGTGGCGTACGCGGCCATCGTGGACGGCTTCCCGAACTCCGAGTTCCGCGACGACTCGCAGCACCTCATCGCGCAGACGTTCCTGCTGGAGCAGAACTACGAGCAGGCGTTCCGCGAATTCGACAACCTGACGCCCGAAGCTTTCCAGGGCTCGCCGCTGATCCCCGAAGCGGACTACAAGGCCGCCTACTGCCTCCTACAGCTCAGTCGGCTTGAGGAAGCGATCGACCGGTACAACCGTTTCGTTGCAGACCACCCGAACTCAGGTTTCGTTACGGCGGCGTACTTCGACCTTGGCACGATCTACACGCGTCAGAAGGACTACGACAACGCCATCCAGAACTACCAGTTGGCGATTGAGAACACCGACAACATGGCGTTGCGCGCCGAGATCCAGTACGAAATCGGCGACAACTACATCGAGGCCGCCGATTTCCCGAGCGCCGCGGACGCCTACCGCACCGTAGTCGAGCTGTATCCCGAGAGTGGGTACGTGGCCGCGGCTCGGTATGGCATCGGTGAGGCCTACCTCAAATACGCCAACGCGAACAGCGCCTCCGGCACGATCGATGTCGAGAGCTACGACAGCGCCATTGCGGCGTACCTCGTCGTCCTGAACGAAGAGGCCGACTCGGAATACGTGGCTCACGCGACGTTCCAGATCGCCGAAGCGTACTACCAGATGCAGAGCTACGAGAACGCTCTGGAGTGGTACCGCAACCTCATGGATCGCCACCCGGACGATCCCCTGGCGCCGTACGCGCTCTACGGGGAACTGTGGAGCCTGAGCGAGCTGCAGCGGTACGACGAGGTGCTGGAGCGCGGTCGCTCGTTCGTCGACGCACATATCGACGACGAAGACTTCGACCTCCAGGCGTCCGAGATTCAGATGAAGCTCGGCGACATCATGTTCGAGCAGGAGCGCTTCCAGGTCGCGGCACAGGAATACGGCCGCGTGTTGGACTTCGAGGACCTGCCCAAGTTCTACGCGGTGAAGCTTCGCTCGCTCTACCAGGTAGGCGTGTCCTACTTCCGCATTGGTGAGCGGGACGATGACCAGTCCTCGTTCGAGAAGGCAGTCGCGCCGTTGGCGCAGGCCATCGCGGACTACTCCGACGACGTGTACGACCTCAACTACGAGTTCCCGGAGCGTCTGCCGCTGCTCGAGAACTCGATTCTGAACAAGGCGAACGTCCATGAGAAGCTCTCCCAGTGGGGCGACGCGCGCGCGGCGTACGCGCTGATCCCGCCGATGAGCGAGAACTTCGGCCGCGCCGCGGTTCTCACGGCGGAGACTTTCGAGAAAGAGAAGGACGTCGACGCGGCGATCAACCACTACGCGGCGATCGCCGACAACGACGCGCTGGGAGAGACGTGGCAGT
>NYZG01000080.1 GCA_002687025.1 Candidatus Poribacteria bacterium | reverse complement strand
GCCGCGCGCAGGCCTCTCACGCCGATGTGAGCGGCCCCACGGTCTCCTCGAACCGAAACCCGTAGCGATCGACGACAGTCGCCGCGCCGCTGGCCTCAGCGCCGTCGGGGAGGAGACGCAGCACGGTCGCGTCGGCCACGGCCACCGAAGAAATCAACCGTCCGTCGACGACATGCACGGTGCGCCGTGCGTCTTCCCACGCCGCCAATTCGGCCGACGTCCACCACTCCATGCCGCACTCACGGCCGTAGCTCACGAGGTCGTGGAACGACTCCGCCACGCCCTCCTTCGCGATGTGCGCCGGATGGTAAAGGAAGTGCGCGACGCCGTGCCGTTCGCGCGCCGCGTCGGTAAGCACTTGCGCGAAGGCCGCGGGCGCCGTGATGACGAGGTCCTGCGTCATCAGCGGCAGGCAGTAGGCGTCGATGAATCTGGGAGCATCGGCCTCGGTATCCAACGGCTTCCACAGGTGGCATGACCCGAACGGGAAGCCGATCGTCCCTGTTTTGCTGGGTCCTTTCGACTGGTCCACTCGGATGCCTTCCCCCACGCACCAGTCGAACAGCTCCAGGCGTCCTTCCCATCGCGTGTAGTGGTTCTTGTTGCTGATGATCGCGTCGTCCCCGGTCATGTCGCGCAGCCAGCGCGCCTGCGTCGCGAAGTTCGCGCGACCCCAGGCCCGCACGCCCGTGCCCTCCAGGGCGTCGTAGTGCAGCGCGACCTCGGACCCGTCGTCGCGCACCTGGCGATACAGCGACGCCGGGTAGCCCCCGGGGTAGAGCATACACCATGTCGTCCGGACGCGCGCGTCGATGCACACCTGATGCAGCTGGGTTGCGAGACCGGGGTCGTTCCCGTCGGAGTCGTGCGAGATGTGCCCCACGGCGGGCAACCCGCGCGGCCAGTACCAGAGCATCGTCAGCGGCACGGACGCGGCCGAGGCCAGCGACAGCAGCGCGCGCAGAACGAGCTCACGCAGCGCGTCTGCGACGGGCTCGCGGAAGATGGGGAACGCGTGTGGCTCGTCCGGGGGGCCCGCCGCGTGCGGAGGCGCCGCGCCTCCGCCCCAGGCGCCCGGGAACAGGCCGCGCGGCGCGTGCACGGTCTGTCGATCTCTCGCCCAATCGAGTACGAGGCCGTCCTCGGCCTTGAGGATGCCGTCGTCCAGTGGGGCCGTTCCATCCGGGGCGGGCTCCCCGTCCCCGACCACGGTGTCCGCCTGTTGGATATGTGCGACCGCCGAGCCGATGTCGGGCCCGATCAGCATCGCGTGACCGTCGCCGTGCCGCCGCCAGGTAACGGCCGCGCGGCCGTGGATCGTGGCGAGCTCGTCCGCGCGCCCCGCCGCGACTGTGATTCCACCGAACACGTGCAGCGGCGCCGATGCATGGGCCGCTGCCGGATGCGAGCCAGCGCCGACCTCGATCCAACCTGGCGAGCACGCCTCGACATCGGCGACTCCCAGGACCGAGTCGAGGCCGCCCGTGGCGCCGACGCACAGCAGGATGCCGCCCGACGAGACGTGCCGCGCGACAGCTTCGCGCCATGCCGTCCCGAGCGTTCCTCCGCAGACCACGACGACCGGCAGCAACCCATAGTCGCTGTCGCCGGACTGACGCGTCTCATAGAACACGCCCGCGTGCGTGAGGATCTCCTCGACGTACCGAGCGGCCGGCGGGCCGCCGGCGCCGTACAGCAGCGTCACGTGTGGCGGCGGAGTGTCGGCGTGCGGAGCGGCCGTCTCGGCACTAGTCATCGGCTAGGCCCTTCTGCGCGTGCAGCATCGTGGGTATGTCCGCGGGCGGCTCGCCGCGTTGGCGGAAGACCGCCAGGCAGACGTCCCACACCTTCGGGTCGTACGCGGCCAACTCGGACCACCGACGAAGCGTGAAGTACGTGTCGCCCTTGGCGGAGTCGACGCGATCCCCGACATTCGGCGCCGTGAGCGACCCGTTCCACATGATATCGAGGAGTGTGCGCGCGACGCGCGACGCGTCGCCTTCGTCGAAGACGAATCCCCGTCGGGCACCCTCGATCACCAGCCCGACGTTGATCGCGGCGTGGCTACTGTCCTCGGGCCCGCTGTGGCCTCCGTCCCAGTCCCAGTAATTCCACGAATACGCGTTGCCGGCGACGCGCATGTGCGACCGGAAGTTCTCGGCCATCCTGTGCGCGCGGTCGCCCAGTCGCAGCGACGGGAGGAACGGATCGAGCACGGAGTAGGCCTGGGCGTGCATCGCGTACTGGTTGTGCGGCAGGACACGCCCCGGCGTGCGCTCCGCAGGCGAATCGGGCGCCGCGTACGCTCCCCGAGCGCCGGGCATTTCCACCCAGCAGCGATCCCACTTCGGCGCGAAGTTGTCCCGCATCAGCCCGAGGTACCGCTGGGCATCGACTCGTAGGGCCTCATCCTCGCCCGCCATCGCCGCTTCGATGAACAGCGCGATAGGATGCAGCAGCATGCCCTCATGGATCAGGTATTCCAGCGGCTCCACCGCGGTCGTGTGTATGGTGTAAGTATCGCCCCGCCGCGGAGCGCCCCTCAACGCGATACGGACGCCCGGGACGCCGTCCAGGGCGCCGTCCGTGGCGGGGTGGCTCTGACGCTCTCCGGTCGACGTGTCCGCCACCGTGTAGCCGCCGTCGGCGCCGAATGCGATGCGGTACGTGTGACCCGTGACGGCGTGGGCCGCCTGGATGTCTGAGATCCGCTCCTGCACATCGAGGAGGCCTGCCCCCTCGCCCGCGAACGCCACCTCGGCAAGCGCCACCGAGTAGCGATCCGTCTGCCAGCCCGAATACCCATCACCGTCGTGATCCGACATCGACGCAAACAGGGCGTCCGCGTGATCGCGAAGCTTGCGCAGCCACGACGCGTCGCCCGTCACTCGCCACATGTACACATAGTCGGCCAGCACGTAGCTCTCGCCCCACCCGAGCTGGGCGGCGTCGGCGCTTTCCGAGTACCCCAAGCCGCCATTCCGTCCCATATCGAAGATTCGATAGGCTTCTACATACTCGTCCACGGGCAGGCGATCGCGCGGACCGGCGGGAGATGCGTTCGAGGTCATTGCAGGTGGCGCCCAGATGGTGAGGAGGAGGCAGACGTGTGTGACGAGCAGCCTTGCGCGGCGACGCATACTAGTCTCCGACGGCGGATTCCGCGAACGACGCGCCCGGCGCTACCTCCAAGCGGGCGGCGCCCGCCGTCAGCGACGTGCCGTGCCACGCCGCGGCGTGCTCGACGGCGCCGTCTACCCCGTACCGCACGAACCCTAGGCGGGCGGCGACGACCATGTCCGCCTCGGGCACGGCCACCGACGCGGCCTCACTCTCCGGGCGCCAGGGAGCGGCGGAGGCGTCCATGGCCACGACGACATCCGTGCGACCATCGTCAAGCCGCACTTCCACCGCGACGTCGGCCCCGATGGGCGCGCTACCGTTGCGCGCCTGGATGTCCAGTCGCCGCGCCGACACGACCCGCGGCGAGCCCTCGTACGGCTCGATGACGCCCACGAACGCGCTGCGCAGTTCGACCCCCGTCCGCCGCACCATCAGGCGTGGGATCCACGCCTGGTCAACGCCCCATGTCGACCCGCTCAGGGCGACCCATCCATCTGCCGTGAACGCCTGCGCGTCCTCCGTCAGGCCGGTGTAGCGCAGGAAGGTCGGCTGCGTGCTTTCGCTCAACCCGTAGCGATCCTCGATCGCCCACGTGGCGTGCCATCCGGCGGGAGGATCGGCGTCGACGTGGTAGTCTCGCATCTGCCAGGCCGGGTGCATCTCCGGGGCCGGCGTCAGGTCGAGGCCCTGCGTCGCGAGCTCCGCGAACGCGCTGTTCAGGCAGTACAGGTGCTCGCTGCCACCCGCGACGCGGAACACGTCGAGAATGTACGAGGACCTCTCGTCGATGTCTATCAGCAGCGACGTGCGGTCGTAGCGATCGCCGCTGGTAAGGTCCGGGCACGTGGAGCGGATCCCGCGCGCAACCGACCCCTCCGCCCACAGGAGGGTAGACCCCTGCGCCGCCCGCTGGTTCTCCCGGTCGACGACCACGGTGTTGTGGGCCGCGGTGGCCTTGTACCAGTTGGCCCGCTCTGAGTTCCATCCTCCGTACTGAACTGGCGGGTAGCCCAGGTCCGGCAGTAGATCGAGCCCCCCAGCAAACAGGCCAAGATTCATACCGTCGGCATGACCATGTCGTCCGCCTGCCTGGTAGTGCATCCACATGGCCCGCCCGTTTCGTCCGTCGCCCGATCGGAGGATTCCCAGCCCCCACTCCTCCTTGTTGAGGCTTCGCGGCGGGGACGCGGCGGCTGCGGCGTCGCGCGCTTCACTGATCGTGGGCGCCCGGCCCGCCTGGAGGAAGCCGTCGGGAATGCCGTCGGCGCCATCCCCGACGCCGTCCAGCATGGTCCGGGCGAACATCGCGTCGTCGGTGAGGCCGTACATGCGCCAGAACAGCGTGTGCGTCGACGGCGTGAGACGTGGTCGCGCGGTGAAGGAGGCGCCGGCGTAACGACCGTAGGGCCGCGCGAAGGCTCCACAGTCGCCGACGGTTGGGTAGTACTGCCCCAGGCACAGTGTGTCGTAGTGGAACCGGAACATGTCGTGTAGACGCGGATGCCGGGCCACGACGTCGTCCAGGTAGTCGTCCTCCAGCAGCGAGACCAGCGACAGGATGTCCGCCACGCCCGTCGGCCCGATGACGGAATACCCGCTAAGGCCCTTCTCGCCCGTGACCCCGTCGACTGCCGTCGCGTCGGCGATCAGATCGTCGAGCATCTCGGTCACGCGCTCTCGCGAGTCGGGCCACCGCAGAACGGCCTCCGCGGCGATCTGCGTCATTTCCTCGCGCGGGTAGTTTGTGCGCAGCTTACCGTGGTCTGCGAGCGAATCGGCGACGATCCGCGTTTCGATGTTCTGTTGGATGTCGCGCAGAGACCGTTTGGCGTTGGGCACGTCGTACTGCGCGGCCTTCCCCCGAAGGAACAGCACCGCCGCCGACTCATCCGCGAGACCTTCGTAGATGCGGTCGTATGCCAGGATGAGGTCGCGCGTCTCCTCGCAGGCGTCGTGCCAAACCGACACGTAGCCCTTGTGCCCGGCGGTCTCGTACACCAGCCCTTGGGTCGCATAGTCGTACGTCGGATACAGGTCGGCGACGCGGTCCAGGAGGATCAGCGCTCTCTCGGCATATCTCGCGTCTTGCGTGACAACGTGCGCCCGCGACAGCGCCTCGACGCCGCCCACGACGAGCTGCTTCCACTGACCGTAGATGAGATACGCCCCGACGAGCCGCCACGTCTCGTCGCCGTCGCGGTAGCCTTCGCCGTCGTCCACGCCGAAGCCGCACAATGGGTCGGTCTCTTGCGGATGGTCCACGTTGCAGAGCAGTGACCTGTCGGCGAGCGAGGCATCGAACACGGCGCTCCCGTCCAGTCCCGACGCGTAATACGCCGCGAAGTCGTTCTTCGGGAATCGCTCGTCGCACCGCGGACAGGCCAACGACCACGGATGCGCCAGCGCGTCGATCCTCCAGTCGTACATCGTCACCGATTCCGCGCAGGCGGGACACCGCCCGTCGGACCAGACCATCCACGAACGGGTCATCGTCGGGCCGACAACCATGCCCCACAGGTCGTCGTGGCTCCGCCGCATCCAAGGCTCCGCGGCGGACACGAACTCGTCCGCCGCTGCATGAAGACGTCGCGACCGCTCCGTCGCGGCCCGGATCCGATCCAGCGTTGGCGTGGGGTAGAAAGCGCTACGAGTCTTGCGCATTGTCTTCCTCCAATCGGCTGAACGCCGCGTCCACGGCCGCGCTCAGGAACTCCTCGATCCGCCCCATCGCCCATCCCCCGACGGCGGCTGAGGCCGTCTCCCCGACGCGCTGTCCGCGGTAATGTCCAATCTCGCCGGTCCTCGGATCAGCGACGGCGCCCATCCGCGCTCCGCCCTCGCGGAGTGCCATGAAGACGCTCGTCTCCCACTTCCCGCCGTGGTCGCCGCCGCCGCACGCAAACGGCTCCCAGAACGGGAGCACGGCGACATC
>NYZG01000079.1 GCA_002687025.1 Candidatus Poribacteria bacterium | reverse complement strand
GTCCGCCGCCGCGGATATGATGGCTGTGCCGCCGTCGAGGTTGGGGAAGCGGTAGTCGAGCACGTACCCCAAGGAGGAATTGACGATCTTGCAGCCGTGCTCCACGCACCACTCCAGCCCCGCGACCCAGTAATCCTCCTCGATGTGTGACTCGAAGACCACGCCGTTGCGCGTGACATCCTCCGTCTTGGCGAGGTAGTAAGTCGCCCTCGGCGCCACGCCTACGAGCGCGCCGGGCGCGTCGGCCGCCATGACCGAGAACGTCTGCGTGCCGTGCCACGCCTCGCCTGGGTCGTCCTCGCCCGGCTCGTCGGTGACGTCGTCGTCGGCGTGGACGAAGTCCCGCACTGCGGCCACGTCGGTATCCGCAAGCGCCTCATGCGTTAGAAGGAAGCCCGTGTCCAGCATGCCGACGCGCACGCCGCGTCCCGTGTAGCCCATGTCGTGGAGTCGATCCGCCGCTATCAGACGTCGCTGGGCGTCGCCTCTTCCGGCGTTGAGAATGGGCGCGCCGCGCGGGGCATCCACCGCCCAGCGACGCGTGATCCGACCGACGGGGCGCGCCTCATCCACGAACGGCAGGCCCGCGAGGGCTGCAGCTCGGGACCCCTCGACGTCCACGCTCACCGCGGAGAACCATCGGCTGACCGTTCTCACGCGCGCTCCGGTCCGTTCGAGCTCACGCAGGTGCTCCTCGCGCGGCGGCTCTGCGAGGAATAGCCACATCGCCGCGTCAGCACTCGGCATCGCCACGAGCCACAGCAGCATGACGACGGCCATCGCCCGCCTCACGTTCCCTCTCCGTGGCCAACGGGATGTGGCTCGCGATCGGCGGCTCGGGCGGCTGTTGTCCCGCGCACGCGCTTCCTGTCCGCCACCTGCGGCCTCCTCTGTTTGTGGACGCGACCGACGCTTGGTATCGTAGCACTCGGGTCCCAACCCCAGCAAACACGCACGGAAGAAGAAGGGAACGACGATGGCCAAGGACGGCAAGATGCAGGTTCTGCTCTGGTCGGAACTGACCGAGCCCAAGGACATCTACCCAAACGGGATCACCGGCGTTATCGCTGACGACCTGAACCAGTACGACAACATCAACGCCACGACGGCGACCCTGACCGACCCCGAGCAGGGCGTGAGTGAGGAAGCGCTCGAGCAGGCGGACGTGCTGTTCTGGTTCGGACACGTGAAGCACGGCGACGTCACGGACGAATCCGTCGCGCGCATCAAGCGGCATGTCGAGGAGCGTGGCATGGGCTTCGTCGCGTTGCACTCGTCGCACTTCGCGAAGCCGTACAGGGCGCTTATGGGCACGGAGTGCTCGTGGCGCGCTTACGTCGAGGACGGCAAGCCGGCGCGCATCCTCGTCGCGGAGCCGGAGCACCCGATCGCCGCGGGCGTCGAGCCGTTCACGATCGCTCGTGAGGAGTGGTACGGCGAGCCGTACGCCGTCCCAACACCCGACTCCGTGGTGTTCGTGGGCGTGTACGCCGACAAGAACGAAGTCGCTCGCGACGGCATCACGTGGACCTGCGGCAAGGGACGCGTCTTCTACTGGCGCGCCGGACACGAGACGTACCCGATCTACCACATGCCCGAAGTGCTTCAGATCATGGAGAACGCGGCGCGGTGGTGCGCCAAGTGGGCGTAGTCGTCTCGGACGACGAGGCCGCGGTCGGCGCCGACCGCGGTCTCACGCCTGTTCCCGCCACTCGGCGCCGTCCGGGTAACCGAACTGTAGGCGCGACTCCGGCCGCATCGTGATGCTGTAGCCCGGCGCGTGGGGCGGCATGTAGCAGCCGTCGCTCACGACGACTGGGTCCAGGAAGTGCTCGTGCAGGTGATCGACGTATTCGATCACGCGGTTGTGCAGCGACGCGGATACGGCGATGAAGTCGAATATCGCGAGGTGCTGCACGTACTCGCACAGACCGACGCCGCCAGCATGCGGACACACGACGACGCCGTACTTCGCCGCCATTAGCAGCACCGCGAGGACTTCGTTCACGCCGCCCATGCGCGCCGAATCGATCTGGCAGAAGTCGATCGCGCCAGCCTGCATGAACTGCTTGAAGATGATGCGGTTCTGACACATCTCGCCCGTGGCGATGCCGATGGGTCGGATGGCGTCGCGTATGGCGGCGTGACCGAGGATGTCGTCCGGGCTTGTGGGTTCTTCGATCCACAGGGGTCGGAAGTGGGCCAACGCGCGCATGTTCTCGATGGCCTCGCCGACGTCCCAATACTGGTTGGCGTCCATCATCAGCGTGCGGCGCCAGCCGATCTCCTCGCGGATGATGGTCGCGCGGCGGACGTCGTCGTCGAGATCGCGGCCTACCTTCATCTTGACGTGGCCCCATCCCGCGGCGACCGCCTCCCGGCACAGGGCCCGCAGCTTCTCGTCTCCGTAGCCCAGCCACCCTACGGACGTGTTGTACGCCGGGTAGCCGTGGGCGCGCATCTCCGCCTCGCGATCTCCTTTGGAGGATTCCGCCTGCTCGAGGATGCTCCGCGCCTCATCGGGCGTGAGCGCGTCTGTGATGTAGCGGAAGTCCACGCAGCGGACGAGCTCCTCCGGGCTCATGTCGACGAGGAGCTTCCAGACGGGCTTGCGCTCCACCTTCGCCCACAGGTCCCAGACCGCGTTGACGACGGCGCCGGTCGCCATATGGATGACGCCCTTGTCCGGCCCCACCCATCGCAACTGGCTGTCCCCGGTGATGTGACTCCAGAACTGGCCCATGTCCGCCGCGATCGCGTCGAGCGTCGTACCGACGACGAGCGGCTCGAGCGCGCGGATGGCGGCGACGCACAGATCGTTGCCCCGGCCGATCGTAAACGTGAGCCCGTGGCCCTCGACGCCATCCGTCGCGTCGGTCTTGAGGACGACGTACGCCGCCGAGTAGTCGGGGTCGGGGTTCATCGCGTCCGAGCCGTCGAGCGTCCGCGAGGTGGGGAACCGGATGTCCTCAGTTTCGAGTGCGGTAATCGTGACTGACATTGCGGCTTCCCTGTCGCTGTTTGCCCGCGGGTCGCGCCGGACGCATCGCCGTGCGGCTTACCAGACGGGCACGAAACCGGCGCCCTGCCTGTGCGGGGCGCCGGCAATCATATGTGGCAATGTCGGCGGCGGCTAGTCGCGAACCAGCTCTATGAACGCCTCGGGCGCGTTGTCGCCGAGGCGACGCCCCAGCTTGATGATGCGCGTGTATCCGCCCGGGCGCTCTGCGTATCTCGGCCCGAGCTCGTCGAAGAGCTTGCGGATCAAGCCGCGATCGCGGATCGTGCGGGCGACGAGGCGTCGCTGATGCACGCCGGCCGCGATGCCATCCGCATCGGATGAGGACCGTACGTGCGTCCTCTTGGCCTTGGTGATGAGCTTCTCGACGAACGGACGCAGCGCCTTGGCCTTCGCCTCGGTGGTGCGGATGCGCTCGTGCTCGATGAGCGCGGCGGCGAGGTTCATCAGCAGCGCGCGGCGATGCGACGGCGTTCGGTTCAGCTTGCGGTGGCTTTTGCGGTGTCTCATTGCTGCGATTCCGTTCCGGCGCGGTTACGCGCGTGCATCAGTTATCGAATGTCGTGCCGAAGTCGAGGTCGAGTCCCTTGAGGATTTCCCGGACCTCGTTCAGCGACTTCCTGCCGAAGTTCTTGAGGGCCAGCATCTCGCGCTCGCCGCGGGTGACGAGATCACGCACGGTGCGAATACCGGCGGTCTCCATGCAGTTCGCGGCGCGGACGGGCAGTTCGAGTTCGGCGACGGGTTTGTCGAGCAGAGCGCGCAACTGACGCTCCTCGGGGCTCTCTTCCTCAATCTCCTCGACGTACGTCTCGTCGAAGTCGCAGAAGAGCTCCAGGTGCTTCATCAGGATCCGCGCAGCCTCGGTCAACGCCTCCTTGGGCGTGATCGTGCTGTCGGTCCAGACATCGAGCACGAGCCGGTCGAAGTCCGTCTGCTGCCCGACGCGGGTAGCCTCGACGGTGAAGTTGGCTCGCCGCACGGGTGAGAAGATCGCGTCGACCGGGATCGCGCCGATGACGCGGTGTTCCTCGCTGTCGTAGGACGCCGCGCGGAAGCCGTGATCCGTCTCGACGGTCATGTTCATGGCGAGGGATCCGCCCTCATCGACGTATGCGATGTGCTGGTCCGGGTTGGCGACCTCGATGTCCGCGGGACACTGAATGTCCGCGGCAGTGATCTCGCCAGCCCCGACGCGTTCGATGCGGCATACGTGCGGACGCTCGGCGGTGCTGTTGAAGCGCAGTTCCTTGAGGTTCAGCACCAACTGCACGACGTCCTCAACGACGCCATCTACTGTGGAGTATTCGTGCGGAACGCCCTCGATCTCGACGGCGGTGACGGCTGCTCCGGGCAACGACGCTAGCAGGACGCGTCTGAGCGCGTTGCCGAGAGTCGTGCCGTAGCCACGCTCGAGAGGCTCTGCGAAGAAGCGGCCGTAGTCGTGGCGGAGCGTGTCGACATCCGCTACGAGGCGGTCGGGCATCTCCATCGAAATCGGCTTCATGGGCGAGGAATCCCCTCTGTGCAAAGATAGTCCGTCTGCCTGAGGTCCGGCGCTAGATGCGTCGTCGCTTGGGAGGACGGCAACCGTTGTGCGGTATGGGGGTGACGTCCTTGATGAGCGTGATCTCCAGGCCCGCGGCCTGCAGCGTTCGGATGGCGGATTCGCGTCCCGAGCCGGGCCCTTTGACCCACACCTCGACACGCCGAAGGCCGTGTTCCATGGCGCCTCGCGCCACCACCTCGGCCGCCTGCTGCGCCGCGAACGGCGTGCTCTTGCGGGATCCTGTCACGCCGCCCACCGTGCCGCCGGAGGCCCACGCGAGCGTGTCTCCTCGGTCGTCGGTGATGGTGATGATCGTGTTGTTGAATGTGCTCCGGATATGCGCCACGCCGTTGAGGACGTTCTTTCGTTCGCGCCGTCGTGTCCGCGTTGCCCGTCTTCTCACTACGTGCCCCTACTAGTGCTTGACCTTGGCCTTACGCCCGACGCCGACAGTCTTGGCGCGCCCTTTGCGTGTCCTCGCGTTTGTGCTCGTGCGTTGTCCTCGCACGGGCAGGCCGCGGCGATGTCGGACACCACGATAGCTGTTGATGTCGATGAGCCTGCGGATGTTCATATCGGTCTCGCGCCGCAGGTCACCCTCGATGTTGGTGTTGTAGAAGGAATGGTCCTGTTGTGGGACGACTTCGTCGAGCCTGTCGAGGGCGTCACGGAGTCGGTTGACGTCGTCCTCGGTGAGATCCTCCGCGCGTGTCGTGGCGTCGATCCCTGTGAATTCGATGATGCGGTCAGCGGTGAACTTGCCGATCCCAAAGATGTACGTGAGCGCAACGTCAACGCGCTTGGCGCGGGGCAGTTCCACTCCGGCAATACGTGCCATTCCTCACTCCCACTTCGCTGCGGTAGCTACGCTAGTGCTTCTTGGGCGTGCCCTTGCGCGCTCCTTGACGTTGCTTATGTCTTGGGTTCTCGCACAGGATTCGGATGACCCCCGTGCGCCGAACCACGCGGCACTTGTCGCACATGACCTTTACGGACGCGCGGACTTTCATTGTCGGGCAACACCTATCCTCTATGGGGCCTAGCGTCGCGGCGTGGGGCCGACGTCGGCTCCGTTGCCGTCCGAGACCGGCCCACTACCGGTTCTCTCGATGCAGAATCCGGCCGCGGGTAAGGTCGTACGGCGAGAGTTCCACCTTGACGCGATCCCCGGGCACGATCTTGATGTAGTTGATCCTCATGCGGCCCGATATGTGGGCGAGGATCTTGTGCCCGTTCTCCAGCTCGACGCTGAATTTCGCGTTCGGGAACTTCTCGACGACGGTACCCTCGACCTGTATGCCGTCTTGCGCCATCAATCTTCCTAGCGTGCGTGTGCTTCCAGTCGATCGGCGATCTGACGCTCGATCGCGTCCACGTCAGCGGTGCCGTCGATCTCTACCAGGATATCCCTGGACCGGTAGAAGCCCAACAACGGCGCGGTGCGCTCAGCGTACACGCGCAACCGCTCTCTCACCGCCTCCGGTTCGTCGTCCGCCCGATGCTCCAACGCGGCGCCATCGACATCGCACTTGCCGACCGACGCGGGCGGCGCGAACACGTGATGGTAACTCCGGCCGCACTCGGGGCACGTCCCGCGGCCGCCGATGCGTTCGATCAACACGTCGTCCGGCGCATCAATGAACAGCGCGGCGCTGAGGCCGTTGCCCAGGCTCCGCGTCAGGCCTTCGAGCATCTCGGCCTGGCTCATCGTCCGCGGGAAGCCATCCAGGATGTACCCCCGCCGACAGTCGGGTTCGTCAAGCCGGTCGACGATGATGGTGGCGACGAGTTCGTCGGGCACCAACTGCCCGGCGTCCAAGCACGCCTTTAGGTCCTTAGCGTTCGCCCCGTCGGACCGTATGGCATCCCGCAGGGCTTCGCCCGTCGAGAGATGACACAGGCCAAGTCGTTCGACGATGCGAACCGCCTGGGTGCCCTTGCCGACGCCTGGCGGACCGAGGATTACGAGGCGCATAGGAACCGCGCCCTCAGAATCGGCCGTGCGGGGCCTGGGCCGTCGTCGCTATCCGCCGCGGCGACTACGCATCCGCATGCCCTTGAGCAGGCCGTCGTAGTTACGAGTTCTCAGCTGCGCATCGAGCCACTGCATTCTGTCGAGCGCCACACCCACAACGATGAGGATGGACGTCCCTCCGATGCCGCTCAATCGCAACTGCCCACGTGTGATGATGTCCACGAACCAAAACGGAACGATCGCTATCGCGGCCAGGAACATCGCCCCGGGCAGCGTGACACGGCTCAGCGTCCGATCCAGGTAGCGCGCGGTTGCCCGTCCCGGTCTCACGCCGGGAATGAAGCCGCCGTACCGCTTCAGGTTATCCGCGATATCTACCGGGTTTATGATAACCGCCGTGTAGAAGTAGGTGAAGAAGACAATGAGGGTGCCGTAGATGGAGTAGTACACCGGCCCCGGACTGAACCAGGCGGTCAGCGCTGCTTGCAGACTCGAGGGGAGGAACGGCAGCCCCATTATCGCGGTGGGGAACTGCATGATCGTGATGGCGAAGATGATGGGCATGACACCCGACGTGTTCACCTTCAGCGGCAGATACTGCGTCTGACCGCCGTGGGTGCGCCTACCCACCTGGCGCTTCGAATACTGCACCGGGATGCGGCGCTCCGCCAGCGTGATGAATATCGCTCCCATGATGATCGCGAGCGTCGCTCCGACGATGGCCAGCGCGCCGATGAGCCCGAAGCCGCCGGATTCCGACGACGTCATAAAGCGCAGCACCTCGGCGATGCCAACAGGGGTGCGCGCCACGATGCCGGCGTAGATGATGAGCGAGATGCCCTGGCCGATGCCAAATTCCTCGATCTGCTCGCCCAGCCACATCACGAACGTCGTGCCCGCGGTTAGCGTGAGCATGCTCGTGAAATAGAACATGAAGCCGGCGTTCAGGACGATTGGGCGATCGAACCCGAGTTGCTGCGGGTTGTTCAGAGCCAGACTGATGGCGATCGACTGGAAGGCAGACAGCCCGATGGTGCCGTATCGCGTGTACTGGTTGATCTTCCTGCGACCCGTCGGGCCTTCCTTCGATAACTGCTCGAGCTGTGGAACGACCACGGTCAGCAGCTGCAGGATGATCGACGCGCTGATGTAGGGCTGGATGCCAAGGGCGAAGATCGTCATCTGGGACAGGTTGCTGCCTGAGAAGACGTCCACGACCTTCAGCGCTCCGAGCCGGCCGCTGAGCTGGTCCCAGAGCTCTGCCAGCGCGGTCGCGTCGATGCCGGGCACAACGATGTGGCTCCCCAGGCGATAGACAATCAGGGCGCCCATCGTGAAGAGGATCTTCTGCCGGATCTCCGGCATTTTCCACGCGTTGCGGAGTGCTTGTATCACGCGATGACCTCGGCCTGCCCACCGGCGGCCTCGATTTTGGGCGCTGCGGAGCCGGAGAACTTGTGAGCGCGCACAGTGAGCGCCGTTGTCAGCTCACCATCAGCGAGGATCTTCACGCGCACCGACGCGCCCGGGATCAGTTGCCGCGCGAACAGCTCCGCAGGCCCCACGACGGAGCCGGCTTCGAAGACGTCGAGCTCGCGCAGATTCACGACGGCGAATCGCCGCCGCGTCACGGGCTTGAAGCCACGCTTCGGCAAGCGCCTGTAGAGGGGCATCTGCCCGCCCTCGAACCAGGGCCGCTGGCTAGCGCCGGACCGGGAACGCTGGCCCTTGTGACCACGGCCACACGTGCCGCCACGTCCCGAGCCCTTGCCGCGCCCGAGTCTCTTGCGGGCCTTCGTCGCTCCGGGGGTCGGAGCCAGATCATGCACCTTCATCTACGCCACTCCGAGTCGTTCGCTTTGCCGCCGTCGTCCGTTAGGCCGACGTGTCACCCAGTCCTAGCACCTCGCGGGCAGGTTTCCCGCGCAGCCGGCCGACCTGGACGGCGTTGCGCAGTCGCTTGAGACCGTCGATGGTCGCCGCGGCCCTGTTGATCTTGTTGCGCGATCCGAGGCACTTGCTCAGTATGTCCTGCACGCCGGCCAGCTCCAGGATCAGCCGTGGGGAGCTCCCCGCGACGACGCCTGTCCCTTTGGACGCCGGTTTGAGCACGACCTGAGCGGAGCTCGCCTTGCCCGTTATCCCGTGGGGGATGGTGCCGTTCACAAGGGGCACCTGGAACATGTTCTTGCGAGCGTCCTGCATGCTCTTGCGGATGGCTTCCGGCGGCTCGTTCGCCTTGCCGAAGCCGACGCCTACGGTCCCGTTGCGGTTGCCAACGACAGAGAGCGCATTGTAGCGAATCCGTCGCCCGCCCTTACGGACGCGCATGACGCGGTTGAGCTGGAGTACTTGCTCCTGGAACTCGTCGTCGGATTCCCTGTAATTGTCTCTACGCCTGCCGCGCCTGTCCTGTCTCAAGCGGCCTCTCCTTAGGTCCTGCTACGCCGACTTCTTCTGGTCGCCGCTATCGCCCGCGGATTCCTCGGGGACATCGTCCCCATAGCTCTTGTTCTTCGGCTTTCGCGCGGGCCCTAGATCGAGCCCACCCTTGCGGGCAGCGTCGGCCAGCGCGCGCACGCGCCCGTGATACAGATGTCCGCCACGGTCCACGACCGCGTTGGTGATCCCGGCGGCGGCGGCGCGCTCCGCGATCACGGCGCCGATAGCCTGTCCCGCGGCCGTGTTGGACGTGGACTCCAGCCCTTCTCGCACGGCTGGCTCGACGGTGGATGCTGCCGCGAGGGTTACCCCGCGCACATCGTCAATCAACTGCACGTAGATGTGCTTGGAGCTCCGGAACACCGCCAGTCTCGGCCTCGCGGCGGTCCCGGAGATCTTCCTCCGCACACGCCCATGACGGCGTATCCGGGCCTTCCTGCGCAACTCAGCAACGGTCGCCACGGTCGCACTCCCTCTAACTGCTGACTAGATACGCGCCTTCTTGGGCAGATTGCGGACCTTCTCGTCGGCGTATCGTATGCCCTTGGAAGGCTCGTACGTCTCGGGCTTCTTAATGCGGCGGATCGCGGCGGCGGTCTCGCCAACAAACTGCTTGTCTATACCGGCTACGGATATCGGGATATGCTGAACCGTCTGGTTGCCTTCCCGTATCTGTTCGGGGGCTCCGACCTCGACGGTTACGCCGTCCGGCACGTCGTACTGCACCGAGTGCGAGTAGCCGACCTGCAACTGCAGCGCCTTGCCCTGCATCGACGCGCGGTAGCCGGTGCCGACGACCTTGAGCTGCTTGGTGAAGCCATCGGACACGCCGATAACCATGTTGGCCACCAGGGCGCGCGTCAGGCCGTGCATCGCGCGGTGCCTGCGTGTCTCGGCGACGCGCTCCACGGTGATAACCGCGTCCTGCTCCTGCACCTTGACGAAGGGCGTGAGCGGGCCTTCGAGCGTGCCTTTCGGGCCCTTGACCTCAATCCGCGTGGGCTCGATCGTCACGGTCACGCTGCTTGGCTTATCGATGGGCATGCGCCCAACACGGGACATACGAGTCTCCTTACCAGACGTAGCAGAGCACTTCGCCGCCGATGCCCCGCTTACGGCAGTCCTTTTCCGTCATCACGCCCTGTGACGTGGAGATGACGGCGATCCCCAGCCCGCTTTCGACGCGGGGGAGACCGTCCTTATCGGTGTACACGCGGTGGCCGGGCTTACTTATGCGCTTGATACCGACGATGGGGGTGTCGCGACGGCCGAGGACCTTCATCACGAGGGTTAGCATGCCCTGCTTCGAGTCTTCGACGCGGCGATAGTCCTGGATGTACCCCTCTTCGACGAGTATCCTCGCCACGGCCTCGTGGAGTTTGGACGCGGGCACGTCGACCTGCTCTTTACGCCGCATCACGCCGTTGCGCACGCGGGTGAGCATGTCGGCCAGCGGATCGGTCATCGACATCTATCAGTCCCCTACCAGCTTGCCTTGACGATGCCCGGTATCTTGCCTTCGCGCGCGAGCAGCCGGAAGCATATGCGGCACAGGCCGAACTTCCGCAGGAATGCGCGGGGCCGACCACAACGTCCACACCGGTTGTATTTGCGGCTGCTGAACTTCGCCGGGCGCCGTGCCTTATTGACTAGAGCCGTGCGTGCCACGAGGTTCTCCCTATCAGCCTATATCTGTCCGGTGTCGCCGGGGTCTCGGAACGGCATGCCCATGAGCTTGAGGAGCTCGCGCGCGTGCTCGTCGGTCCCGGCCGTGGTTGCCATGACGATGTTCATGCCCTGCACTTGCGAGACATCGTCGTAGTCGATCTCGGGGAATATCACCTGCTCGGCGACGCCCATGGCATAGTTGCCGCGGCCGTCGAACGAGTCAGGGTTGAGACCCCTGAAGTCTCTGATCTGCGGAAGCGCGATCTTCACGAGGTGCTGGAAGAATTCGTACTTCCGCGCGCCGCGTAGCGTCACCATGCAGCCAACGGGCATGCCCTGGCGCACTTTGAAGTTGGATACCGACTTCTTGGCCCGGCGGATCGAGGGCTTCTGGCCCGTGATGGTCGCCAGGTCGCTGACGGCGTTTTCGATAACGTTCGTGTTCCCGGTCTCGACGGAGGCGCCCAGCCCCATGCTGACCACGATCTTGTCGAGCCTGGGTATCTCCATGACGTTGCCGAACTCGAAGCGCTGCTGCAGCGCCGGGACGACTTCGTTACGATAATGCTCTTCGTACATCGCTGCGTTCTCTCTACTCGGCGTCTATAACGCGGACGTTCGAGATGTGGATCGGCGCTTCCGTCTCGACCACTCCGCCTTCGGGGGGCTGCTGGGACTTACGCATGTGTTTGGTCGTCAGGTTGACGCCCTCGACGACGACGCGTCCCCGCACCCTATCCACCGAGCGCACAGCGCCCTCGGCGTCTTTCCAGTCGCCGGCCAGGACACGCACCTGGTCGCCGGTCTTGACGCCGTATTTGGTTGGGCGGGGCGTCTGTTGCTTACGCTTGCGGGGCACTGTCTCGATCTCCTGCGTGTCCTATATGACCTCTGGGGCCAACGAGACGATGCGCATGAATTCGCGATCACGGAGCTCCCTGGCCACGGGGCCAAAGATGCGCGTGCCGCGTGGCTGCTTGGCCGCATCGATGATGGCGGCGGCGTTCCCGTCGAACTTGATGTACGAGCCATCCCGTCGACGATATTCCTTGGCGGTGCGCACGACTACCGCGCTCACCACCTCGCCCTTCTTGATATTACTGCCGGGAATCGCCTCCTTGACGGAGGCCGTAATCACATCCCCTACGCGCGCATAGCGTCGGCCCGTGCCGCCGAGTACGCCGATGCACATGATCTTCTTCGCGCCGGAGTTATCGGCGACGGTCAGATATGTCTGTGGCTGAATCATTGCAGCGTTCCTTCTGCGGACTATCGAGCCCGTTGCAGCACTTCGGCTACTCGCCAGCGCTTTGTCCGGCTCAGCGGGCGCGTCTCCATAAGGAGAACGCGGTCCCCTATGCCGCAGTCGTTTTCTTCGTCGTGCGCGAGGTATTTCTTGGACCTGCGCACGATCTTGCCGTACATCGGGTGCTGGAAGGCACGCTCGACGGCTACGGCAACGGTCTTGTCCATTCTGTCGCTAACGACAACGCCCATTCGCGTTTTTCTCTTGGCTCGGTCTGCCATTCGGCGTCCTCTTTCCGCGCGCTTCGCGCCTATACCTTCGCGATGTTCTGTGTACGGCGGAAGAAGTCCGGATTCTTACGCATCCGCGCCCACAGCCTCATGGCGAGTGTGGCGGATCGAGCGTCCGAGCCCGCGAGGTCGTCGCGGCCGATGCGGCTTGGTGGGTCGTTCTTACCCGCGGAGAGCGTGACGCCCGCCTCGAGCTGCTTCGCCACCTCTTCATCGGTGAGCAGGAACTGCTGAATCTGCTTCTCGCGCACGACTGTCAGCACGCGCGCTATGTTCTGTCGGTTCAGGCGCGGCTTTGTGGAGTCCTCCAGCTGTCCGTAGACGCGCTGGAACTTCATGTCCACCCCGAGGCCTCGGAGCGTCTTGAGATCGGTCTTGAGTTCCGTCGGGGTCTTCTGCCGCAACTCGTCCATCGACCCGACGCCGATCGCTTCGGCGCGTACCCTCATCAGAGATCTCCAAAGCCGCGGCTCACGAACCGCGTCTTGATGGGCAGCTTGTGCTTCGCGCGGGTCATCGCCTCGCGCGCAACGTCCTCGGAGACACCGGACAGTTCGAACATGACGCGGCCCGAGTGCACTACCGCGACCCATCCCTCGGGGGAGCCCTTGCCCTTACCCATGCGCGTTTCCAGCGGCTTCTTGGTGTAGGACTTGTCCGGGAAGATCTTTATCCATACACGCCCGCCACGGCGCACGTGACGCGTGATGGCGACACGAGCGGATTCTATCTGGCGGTTGGTGACCCAGCCCGGCTCCAACGCCTGGAGGCCGTATTCCCCAAACGCCACCGAGTTGCCACGAGCAGCGGCGACCCTCATGCGGCCTCGGTGCTGCTTGCGAAACTTGACCCTCTTGGGCATCAACATCGTATCGACTCCTGTTCGCCGCTCAGTTTCTGCGCCCGCCGCCGGGTCGTCCGCGTCCGCCGCCGCCCGGGCCGCCCGGGCCGCGTCCGCCGCCGCCGCCGCCGCGGTATCCGCCACCGGGTCCGCCACCGGGCCCGCCCGGCCCGCGATACCCGCCGCCGCCGCCGCCGCCGCCTCGTCCGCCGCCGCCTCGTCCGCCGCCGCCGCCGCCCCTGCCGCCACGACCGCCTCCGGCTCCAGCTCCGCCGCGACCGTCGGTCGAGCCGCGCGCGGCCGCGCCGCCCTGGGCCCGCGGCTTCAACATCTCTGCGTCGTGCCCGACGGTGCCGCTGATGACTTCGCCGCGGAAGATCCAGCACTTCACGCCGATGAGTCCAAAGTTCGTGCGCGCCTCGCAGAAGCCGTAGTCCACATCCGCCCGCAAGGTGTGGAGGGGGACACGGCCCTGGATGTCGTATTGGCTCTGCGCGATCTCGTGGCCGCCTAGACGGCCCGACACCATGACCTTACAGCCCTCTGCGCCGGATCGCATCGTGTTCTGCACGGAGCGCTTCATCGCCTGGCGATACGGTGTGCGGCGTTCGATCTGTGCCGCCACGCCCTCGGCAACGAGTCGGGCGTCGAGTTCCGGTCGCCGCACTTCCTCGATCTTTATCTGCGCCGGTCGACCGAGGAGTTTCTCGAGATCGGCCGCCAGTCGTTCTACTTCCGCTCCGCGTCGCCCGATGACGATTCCGGGGCGAGCCGTATGGATGTGGATCGTGCAACGCGCCGAATCCCACCGCTCGACGGCGATGCGTGACACCGCGGCGCGCATGAGACGTTCCCGGATGAAGTCGGCTATCTTGAGGTCTTCTTGGAGCCACTCAGCATAGTCGCTGCTCTGGTTTGGGAACCAGCGCGAATCCCACGTCTGTATGATACCCAACCGCAATCCGCGTGGATGCGTTTTCTGACCCACCGAGCTCTCCTCACCTGCTATTCAGGTAGCGTTCCCACAGCAGCGTATTCACAGTGTTCGATCCCCGCGGTTCACTCATCGGTCGCTCTACCTGTCATCCACCTCTAGGGTGATGTGGCAGCGTCTGCGCAACACTCGGAACGCCATGCCCCGAGCGCGCGGCCGGATGCGCTTCATTGTCACGCCTTCGTCGACGAAGATCTTCTTGACGAATAGGGCGTCGGGGTCCAAGTCTGCCCCTTCGTGCCAGGCTTCGGTTGCGTCGAGTTCCTCGGCGTTCGCGACGGCGGATTTCAGCAAGCGCCCAACGATGTGCGAGGCTCGGTTGCCGTTGTAGTGGAGCAAGTCCACCGCTTCGTTGACGGTCTTGTTGCGGACCAGGTCCGCGACCAGCCTGACCTTCTGTGCCGACAGCGGCGCGTTTTTCGCGACTGCGCGTGCGCTCATTGTGCCCGACGCCTTTCCAAGCCTATCGCCGCCACTCACCCGGCGGATCTATGTCCCCTGAACGTGCGTGTCGGGGAGAACTCGCCCAGCTTGTGCCCGACCATGGTCTCGAGCACGAACACGGGGAAGAACTTCTTGCCATTGTGGACGAGGAACGTATGCCCGATGAACTGCGGGATGATCGTGGACCTGCGTGACCATGTCCGAATGACCTTGCCGCGCTCGCCGCTAATCTCGAGCCTCTCGACCTTCTTGAGGAGCTTCGCGTCTACGAAAGGCCCCTTCTTGATCGACCGTGCCATACCTACTCTCCCGGCTGATGCCTATCGGCGCTTGCGCCGCGAAACGATGAGGCGATCCGAGGCCTTGCCCTTCTTACGGGTCGTGTGGCCCTTCGTCGGCACGCCCCAAGGCGTTACCGGATGGCGGCCGCCGGACGACTTGCCCTCGCCCCCGCCGTGTGGGTGGTCCACCGGGTTCATCGCCACTCCGCGGACCTTCGGACGACGCCCGAGCCAGCGGGATCGACCCGCCTTGCCGATGACGACGTTCTCATGGTCCAAGTTGCCGACCTGCCCGAGGGTTGCGATGCACTGGGCCAGCACGGAACGCAGCTCGCCAGACGGTAGCAGCACGGTGGCGTACTTGCCCTCGCGCGCCATCAGTTGGGCGGCGGCTCCGGCGCTTCGGACCAACTGCGCGCCCTTGCCGGGGCGCATCTCGATGTTGTGGATGACGGAGCCCACCGGCATGTCGGTCATCGGCATCGCGTTGCCGATGCGAATGTCGGAGCCGGGCCCGGACTCGACCGTCGCCCCGACCTGTAGGCCGAGGGGCGCGAGGATGTATCGCTTCTCGCCGTCCTCGTATTCCAGGAGCGCAATGCGGCCGGACCTGTTCGGGTCGTACTCGATTGCCAGCACCGTCGCGGGGACTCCGTGCTTATCGCGGCGGAAGTCGATGTCGCGGTAGCGACGCTTGTGGCCGCCGCCCCTGCGCCTGACGGTTATCCGCCCTCCTGAGTTCCGGCCGCTGATACGCTTCTTGCCGGTCGTCAGCGACTTCTCCGGGCGCGATCGTGTGATCTCGCTGAAGTCGGACGTCGTCATGTACCGTCGTGACGGTGTTGTCGGCCGGTAGCTCTTAGCCACGCCCGCTCTCCTTGCCTAGAAACCTTCGAACTGCGGGATTGTCACGCCGGCGCGCAAGGTGATGATCGCCTTCTTCTGCTCGCGCGTTTTGCCGGGGCGGAAGCGCCGCGTTCTGCGATTCTTGTCGGCGTCCCTCGCCTTGCCGTTGGTGCGGATGGTGTTGATCTTCGTGATGGCGCCCTGGGCGTCGGGGAAGAGGAACTCCACGGCAGCGCGTATGTCGTCCTTGGTGGCCTTGGGGTCTACCTCGACGACGTACTTGATGATGTCTGGGCGGCCGGGTCTCTCCGTGTACCGCTCGCGCTGGATAGTCGTCTTCTCCGTGAGGATGGGACGCCTGAATACTTCGTAAGGGCTGAGCGCCATCAGGAGGCCTCCTCTTCGACGGTCTGCAGACCCATCGCCGCGGCGGACGCGATACGATCTGCCAGGGCGTCCAGCGATTGAGGCGTCACGAGCAGCACGTCGTGCGTCATCACCGCGTACGCGTGGATGAGGGCCGCCTCGGTCAAGTCTGCCTTGGGGAGGTTCCTGCACGACAGGCGCATGTTTCGATTCGGCTCGGGCAGTACCACCAGCGTCTTGCGATCCGCCAGCCCCAGGGAATCCAACACGCGCGCCAACTGCTTGGTGCTCGGTCGGTTCTCCGAGGGCGGGAACTCGTTGATGACGACGACGCCGTCCTCGGCAACCTGGTTGCGCAACGCGGACAGGAGCGCCAGCCGCCTCATCTTCTTGGGCGTATGCTGACGGTAGCTGCGCGGCCTGGGGCCGAACGCGACACCGCCGCCCTTGCGGACGGGGGACTTCGCATCACCCATACGCGCGCGCCCCAGGCCCTTCTGCCGGAAGAGCTTCCTGGTGCTGCCCTTCACCTCGCTTCGCGTCTTCGTCGATGCGTTGCCCTGGCGCTGGTTGGCCAGGTGGGCCACGACGACCTGATGAAGCACGGCGGCGTTGACATCGCCGCTCGCGAGAGACGCCGGGACATCGATCGCCCCCGCTTCTTCGCCCGTCTGGCTTCTAACCGTAAGCTGACTCATTGCTGGTATCCCTACGCGTTGCCGCGCTTCACGGCCTTGCTGATTAGCACGACGCCACCGGACGGTCCCGGTACGGAGCCGCTGACGACGAGTAGGTTCTTCTCCGCGTCGAGGTGCATGACCTTGAGGTTCTGAACCGTGTGACGCGCATGACCGAAGTGCCCGGGCATCTTGCGCCCCTTCACCACGCGCGACGGCGTGGCGCTGGTGCCGATCGAGCCGCCACGACGGAGATCCTTCTCGCCACCGTGGGAGCCGTCACCGCCCCGGAAGTCGAATTTCTTCACGACACCGGCGAAGCCTCGCCCCTTCGTGATGCCGGCAACGTCGACGTACTCGCCCTCGGCGAACACCGCCTCGACATCCAGCACTTGGCCCTGCGAGAACTCACTCGTGTCGTCCACACGGAACTCGCGCAGATGTCGCGACGGCTCCGCTTCGGCCTTGGCAAAGTGGCCCTGCGTGGGGCGATTGGCTCGCTTCCGAGCGCCGTAGGCCAGTTGGATGGCGCTGTAGTTGTCCGTGGCCGCGGTCTTGACCTGGACGACGGGACACGGTCCCGCTTCGATAACCGTCACGGACACGGCCGCGCCGGAGTCGTCGAAGATGCGGGTCATCCCAACTTTCCGACCTATCAGGCCTGCACTCATATCTCGATCCCCCCCGCGCTTTCGCCTGCTACTTGATCGTCACGTCGATGGCGATCCCGGACGGCAGGTCGAGCTGGCGCAGCGCGTCCATAGTCCGTGGCGTGTAGTCGGTGACGTCGATGAGACGCTTGTGCACGCGCATTTCGAACTGCTCGCGGGACTTCTTGTCGATATTGGTGCCCCGATTGACCGTCCACATACTCCGGTGCGTGGGCAATGGCACCGGGCCTCGGACTAGGGCCCCGGTCTGCTTGATGGTGTCGCATATCTCGGACACCGATTGGTCAAGCAGCCGGTAGTCGAAGGCCTTCAACTTAATGCGTATCGTCGCTGGCATGCGCGCAAATCCTCAATCTAGCCCGACGGCGAAGCGCCCGGCTTGATTGAAGCCGGGCGCTTTACCGGAAGCTTATTCAACTATCTCCGTCACCACGCCCGCGCCGACCGTGTGACCGCCTTCGCGAATCGCGAACCGGAGCTCCTGCTCCATCGCGATCGGCGTTATCAACTCGACGTGGAACGTGGCGTTGTCCCCCGGCATCACCATCTCCGTGCCTTCCG
>NYZG01000078.1 GCA_002687025.1 Candidatus Poribacteria bacterium | reverse complement strand
GCTGTGACGGACAGTGACGAAATCAACATCCTCGCCTGCCTGGTCGCGAGCCGCATGGGCGTCCCGACGAGGGCGGCTCGCGTATCTTCCGTCGACTACTTCACACACGACGACGCGCTCAGTCCCAAAGATGTCGGCATAGACCTGCTCATCAACCCGCAGGAGCTATGCGCTCAGGAGTTTTTCCGACTCCTGAACACGCCAGAAGCGCGCGAGGCGGTCGACTTCGTCCACGGACAGGTCCAGCTCATCGCCTTTCAGATGAAGGCGGGCAACCCGCTTTGCGGCCGCGAGATGCGTGAGCTGCGGCAGGAGGTGTTTACGCACCCGTTGCTCATCGCCGCGATCAAGCGGGCCGACGGCTCGACGATCGTCCCAACCGGGCACGACAGCATCCACGATGGCGACGAGATCTTCGCGTTCGGCAGCCCTGACGCAGTGCACGAACTGCTGCATCGGTCGGGCGTCACGGAACGCCCTCTGCACCGTGTGGTCATCGCAGGCTGCACCAGAGTCGGCGTGAGGTTGGCGCGAATTCTCGAGGACGCCGGAGCCCACGTCACCCTCATCGAGCGCGACCTGGCCGCCGCGGAGCAGGCCTCCGAGACGCTACGACGGGCCACTGTGATACATGGCGAGCCGCTGCACGACGATGTCCTCGAGGAGGCCGCCGTGTCCGAGGCGGACGGCTTCGTGTCCGCTACCGGCGACGACGAACACGACATCATGGCGTGCATCGCGGCGAAGCAGAAGGGCGCTGCGCGCGTCCTGTCCCTCATCCAGAAGCCGCGCTACCTACCGGTCCTGGACGCTATGCCGTCACTCGACGGCGCCGTCAGCCGACACCTGATGTCCGTGGGCCACATCCTGCGCCTGATCCGCCGCGGAGAAGTGATCTCTGTCGCGTCGCTCCACGAGATTGAGGCCGAGGCGATCGAACTGGTCGCCGGGGAGGACGCCCGCGTCCTCGGACAGGAACTCGGGAAGATGAAGTTCCCCAAGGACGCGCTCATCGGAGCCATTGTGCGGAGAGGCGAGGTCATCATGCCCTCGGGTCACGATGAGATCCAGGCCGGAGACAGAGTAGTCGTGTTCTGCCTGCCCCAGGCGGTCGCCAACGTCGAGAAGCTATTCGCCAGTAGGTAAGCGCCTCCGTGAACATAAAAGCAGTCGTGTACACCCTCGGCAACCTCCTCCTGTGCGTTGCTGTCGCGCTTCTGGCCCCGCTGCTCATAGCGCTCTACTACGCCCGCACGCGCGGCGAGGGCGACCTGATGGCGTTCGTCTGGACCGTCGTCGTGACGGTCGCGGCGGGTCTCATCCTCCGCTACGCCTGTCGCACGGAGCCAGACCTGCACAATCGCGAGGGGTTCGCCGTAGTCGCGTTGGGATGGATGGTGACCGCGCTGTTTGGCGCGCTCCCGTTCTTCTTCTTCGGTGCCTTTCGCGCCGAAGGTCGCGGCGTCGTCGACGAGTTCATCTTCTGCTACTTCGAGTCCATGTCCGGCTTCAGCACCACCGGCGCAACGGTGCTGGAGGACATCGAATGGCTCCCGCACGGCATCCTGTTCTGGCGCAGCCTCACGCACTGGTTGGGCGGCATGGGGATCGTCGTGCTGGCCGTGGCGATCCTGCCGCTGTTGGGCGTCGGCGGGATGCAGCTCTACCGCGCCGAGGCTCCCGGCCCCCAGACGGATCGGCTCACCCCACGCATCGCGTCGACGGCGAAGCTCATGTGGGGCGTCTACGTGCTGATCTCGGGCGTAGAGTTCCTGCTGCTCTGGATCGGAGGGATGACCGCCTTCGACGCCGCGTGCCACGCCTTTGGAACGATGGCCACGGGCGGCTTCGCGACGAAGAACGCCAGCATCGGGCACTACGACAGCGTCTACTTCGATGTCGTAATCACCGTTTTCATGATGCTCGCTGGGACGAACTTCGCGCTGCACTATCGCGCGTTGCGGGGCGACATCGGAGCCTACTGGCGGGACACCGAGTTCCGGTTCTACGCGTTCATGTATACGCTCTGCGTCGGTCTCATCATGTGGAACACGCTGAGCTCCGTCAACGGCGAGGAGCCGATCTACGACCACGGCGGCAAGGCGCTCCAGTACGCGACGTTCCAGGTCGCCGCCATCGCGACGACGACAGGCTATGGCACCGCCGACTTCGAGGTATGGCCGGCGTTGTCCCAGGTTCTGCTCGTGATGATGATGTTCTTCGGCGGCTGCGCCGGCTCGACGGGCGGAGGCATGAAGCACGTGCGCTTCCTGCTGCTCATCAAGCACGGATACGCGGAAATCAAGCGGCTCATCATGCCGCGCGCCGTGCTGCCGATCCGTCTCGGCGATCGTGTGGTCGCGCCCGACCTGATCCGCAACATCCTGGGCTTCTTCTTCCTCTTCCTCGGTTCGGTCACGATCGCGACGCTCATCATGGCGGCGCTAGGCCTGGACACCGTCTCCGCGTTCACCTGCGTGGTTGCGACGATATTCAACATCGGTCCCGGCCTCGGCACCGTCGGCTCGACAGACAACTACGCGCATATCCCCGCCATCGGCAAGTGCGTGCTGAGCTTCTGCATGATCGTCGGTCGGCTCGAGCTCTACACGGTGCTGGTGCTGTTCGCTCCGCAACTGTGGAAGCGCTAGCCGCACACGGAGCCCCGGCGCCATGGCGGCCCTTTCACCAGCGCAGCAGGACGCGCTCCGCCGCCTGCCGTCCGTGGACGCCGTGCTGGCCGACCCTCGCCTGATGGACATCGCCGATCGCTACGACCACGCCTACGTCGTCTCCCAGGCGCGTGAGGCGCAGAACGGCGCGCGCCAACGCATACTGGACGCGCCGGACGATCCGGCGTGCCCCGCCGCTTCGGTGGTCGCCGATGCCGTGCTATGCGTCCTCAACGGGTCGCGCTTGCGCATATGTTGCGTCATCAACGCCACCGGCACCGTGACGCACACGAACCTCGGGCGAGCTCTACTCGCGGAGCCGGCCGTCGAGGCGATGAACATGGCCGCGCGTCACTATGTGAACCTGGAATACGACGTCGAGGCCGGCGCGCGAGGGCATCGCGACGCGGTCATAGAGGATGTGCTGCGTCGCCTGACGGGCGCCGAAGCGGCGACGGTCGTCAACAACAACGCGGCCGCCGTGCTGCTAACGTTGCGCGTGCTCGCCGAAGGTCGCGAGGTGGTCGTCTCGCGCGGTGAACTCGTCGAGATCGGCGGGTCGTTCCGGTTACCCGACGTCATGGAAGCGGCCGGTGTGCGCCTGCGCGAGGTCGGCACAACGAACCGCACGCACGCGACGGACTACGAAGACGCCATCGGGCCGGAGACCGCGCTCCTCCTGAAGGTGCATCCCAGCAACTACCGCGTCGAGGGGTTCACCGGAGAGGTCGCGCTGCCGGAGCTCGTTGCGATCGGTCGCGCCGGGGGCGTCCCCGTGGTCGAGGATTTGGGCAGCGGGGCACTGCTGGACCTACGTCGGTGGGGATTGCCGCCCGAGCCGCAGGTGAGCGAGAGCGTCGCCGCGGGCGCGGACATCGTCACGTTCAGCGGCGATAAGCTCCTCGGCGGCCCGCAGGCGGGGCTGATAGTCGGGAAATCCGACGCCGTCGAGCGCATCCGACGGCACCCGATGATGCGCGCCCTCCGCGTCGATAAGTACGCCTATGCTGCGCTCGCCGCCACGCTGGACATCTTCGAGACGGACGCGCGCCCCGAGTTGCGACTGCCGATGCTCGAAATGATGACGCGCGATGTAGCCGAACTCGAACGGTACGCGGACGCCTGCGTCGAGCGGTGGAGCGTCCTCCTGGCTCCGCAGGTGAACGTCGCGCGCGCGGAGTCGACGGCGCAGGTGGGCAGTGGCGCCCAGCCCGCGACGCGTCTCCCGAGCGTCGCCGTGACGCTGGACGCGGACGGCACAGGCCCCGCCCCGTTGGCGGCGATGCTCCGCCGACTGGACCCGCCTGTGATCGCGCGCGTGGAGAACGATATGGTCTGGCTGGACACCCGCACGATCCTCGTTCGCGACCGCGAGGCGTTGGACGCGGCGATGGCCAGCCTGGCCGACGAATTGCGTGACCCACGATGAACGAAGCGCGGCATATCATCATCGGCACGGCCGGGCACGTGGACCACGGCAAGACGAGCCTTATCCGCGCGCTCACCGGCATCGAGACGGATCGGCTGGAGGAGGAACGGCGACGCGGCTTGTCCATCGAGCTCGGCTTCGCGTACTTCGACCTGCCCGATGGCTCTCGCGCGGGCGTTGTCGATGTTCCCGGCCACGAACGCTTCCTCGACACGATGGTCGCCGGCGCGCACGGAATGGATGTCGTGCTGTTCGTCGTCTCGGCCCGCGAGGGCGTGCAGCCACAGACCGTCGAACACCTCCAGATACTCGACCTTCTCGGCGTTCGACACGGGATTCTGGTCCTCACGATGGCCGACATCGTCGACGAGGAGGAGCTGGAGTTCGCGATCGAGGAGACGCGAGAGACGCTCGAGGGGACGACACTCGAGGGCGTCCCGCACGTCGCCGTGTCGTCGATCACAGGCGACGGCATCGACTCTTTGCGCGTACTGCTCGTCGAGGTGGCGGCGCGCGCCGTGGCCGAGCAGGAGCGGCCGCACGGCATCCCGCGCATGCCGGTGGACCGCGCGTTCACGATGGAGGGCTTCGGCCTCGTCGTGACCGGCACGCTGCGCGGCGGCAGCCTGAACGTCGACCAGAACGTGAAGGTAATGCCCGGCGGGGCGGAAGGGCGCGTTCGTGGCATCCAGGTGCATGGGGCGTCCCCCGACGCGGCGCACGCGGGCCAACGAACCGCCCTCAACATCGCCGGCATCGACCGCGAAGACATATCGCGCGGCGACGTCATCACCACGCCGGAACTCACCCACACGGCGACGAATATCGACGTGACCCTCCGCGTCGTGAGCGACTATCCGCGCGTCGTGGATCACTGGCTACGCGCGCGCATGCACATCGGCACGCGCGAGGCGTTCTGTCGCGTCGTGCTGTTGGAGGAGCGCGAGGGCGTGTTGCCCGGCGGCGAGGCCACGGTGCAGTTGCGTCTGGAGGAGCCGGTACCGCTGACCCGTGGCGATCGGTACATCCTGCGGGACGACTCGGTGCAGAAGACGCTCGGGGGCGGCGTCATCGTCGACCCCTCGGCGGCTCGCCATCGACGTTTCACCGACGCCACGCGTGAGGCGCTGGCCACGATGCGCGACGCGGACGACGAGGCGCTGATACGGTGGCTTCTGCAACGCGACGCCGACCCGTTCCTCGACAAGGCGAAGCTCGCGCCGTATTTCCCCATCCCGGCGGCGAGGCGCAAGCGGTGGATCGCCGAACTCGCCCGCGATGGGATCGCCGAGGATACGGGCGCGTACCTCATCGCAGGCGACAGGCGCGTCGGGCTGTCGGAGGGTATTGTCGAGCGGCTTGGCGCCTACCACTCGGCGAACCCCATCGAAGTGGGGCAGGGCGCGGCCGAACTGAGGGCGGCCCTGGACGGGCCCGTATGCGAAGCCGGCTTCGACTGGCTTCTCGCCCGCATGGAAAGCGCCGACGCGATACGCCGCGAAGGCAGTCTGATAAGTCTGGCAGGGCACGAGGTGCAGTTCGCGGACCAGGACGAGGATATCCGCCGCGAGGTGGAGGACGCGTTCCTCGGCGCGGGGGTGTCGGCCCCGTCGGTGTCGGAGTTGGGGGCGTCGGTCCCACAACGCAGATTGGCGACGGTCATCCAGACGCTCACGCAGTTGGGCACGCTGGTGAAGGTCGCCGACGACTACTGGATGCACGCGGACGCGTACCGCGAAACGCTCAATCGCCTGCGCGAGCACATCCGCGCCGAAGGCTCCGTGACGATAGGCGACTTCCGCGACATGACCGGCGCGACGCGCAAGTACGCCGTCCCGTTCCTCGAACACTGCGACATGCGCAATTGGACTTACCGAGACGGCAACGCCCGGCGCGCCCGCCGGTCGTTTCTCGAAGCCGGCGACGCCTGACACAGACATGCCCCGACCGGGCCCGGGAGACGCACATGCCGTTTACGACCGTCGACGAGATGACGCCGTTGCATCTGATGAAGGGCGTCGAGTTGCGCACGTTCTGGGGCGACAACGTGATGATGTCGTTCGTCCGGTTCGAGCCGGACGGCGTTGTGCCGGAGCACGACCATCCCCACGAGCAGATGGGCACGGTCATGGAAGGCGCGTTCGAGCTGGTCATCGACGGCGAGGCGCGCGTGGTGAGCGCAGGCGACGCGTACCTCATCCCCGGCGGCGTGCGACACAGCGCGCGGGCGGTCGGCGAGCCGGCCGTCGCGTTGGACATATTCAGCCCGGTGCGCGAGGACTACCGAGATGCCGCCATCGCGGCCGCGGAGGGAGACGATGCATAGGGGCGTCGCTGTCGCGACATGGAAGTTCGGGCAAGCGGCCGTCGCGGCTTCGGGCGCCGCGCTGTCCGACGGGGGCTCCGCGATGGACGCCGTCGAGGCGGGCATCCGCGTCGCGGAGCTGGACGCGTCGGAGCACTCCGTCGGCTACGGCGGCCTGCCGAACGAAGACGGCGTCGTGCAGATGGACGCGGCCGTGATGGACGGCGCGACGCTGGATGTCGGCGCCGTGGCGTCGCTGGAGGGCGTTCGCGCGCCGATCTCCGTCGCCCGTCGCGTGATGACCGACTCTCGCCATGTGTTCCTGGTCGGTGAAGGCGCCGGGCGGTTCGCGCGGAAGCATGGTTTCGGTGTCGAGGAGACGCTGACCGACGAGGCGCGGCGGAAGTGGCAGGAGTGGCGCGGCAGCCCGAACCGCAACGGCGACGGGCACGACACGATAGGCCTCCTCTCGCTGGACGCCGACGGGAATCTCGCCGCCGGATGCTCGACGAGCGGCGTCGGTTTTAAGGAGGTCGGTCGCGTTGGGGATTCGCCGCTGATCGGTTCCGGGCTCTACGCGGACAACGAGGGTGGCGCGGCGGCCGCGACGGGTCTCGGCGAGGAGATCCTGAAGTTCTGCATGTCGTTTCAGGTGGTCGAGTTCATGCGCGCAGGCCTGCCACCCACGGAGGCGTGCCGCGCCGCGGCATCCCGCATGTTGGCGCGTCGTCCCGAGACGGCGGAGCACATGGCCGCGGTGGTCGCACTCGACCCGCAGGGGCGGGCAGGCGGCTACGCGACGCGCGACGGCTTCTCATACGCCGTGTGGCGTGATGGCGAGGCGACCTATACAGAGGTCACGGTTGTGCGAGCCTGATCGCGGGCCGTCACGCGATCGCCCATCACGCGATACGCTACATCGCTATTCGGCCATCCGAGCGGCGACGCTGGGAATGACCTCGCCGAGGTGATGGACGGTGTTCGCGTGCAACGGCATGTTGTGGCGGTTGGCCTCGTACCACACGGCGATCGCGCCGTCGCCGCCCTGCGCCACCGACGCGCCCCACCAGTCGCAGACCATCTCGACAGCGGCCCTGGAGGACATCTCCATCGCCACGGCGCCGGATTCGTCTTCGGGCCGACACCACCACTGCCAGTGGTGGTCGTTGCGTTTCTGGTGCAAGAACCACGCGACATCGAACTCCGGGTTGCCGGTGTCCGTTGGGCTGTAGTGGCCCGTGTCGTCGCGCTTGTTCTCCTTCTTCGAGCCGTCGGCGTTGTAGAAGTGACGCGCGTACGGGAAGAACTCGCTCGGCCGCCATTTGGATGCGTCGTGCTTGAGGCCTCGCCACCACATGCCGTTGCGGAGGCACGCCTTCCTCACCAGCCGCTGATGCCGCAGTACGTAGCGAGCGTAGGCGATGTATCGTCCCATGCGGGCGCCTACGGCACTGCGGCCGCCGGATTCAGGACCGCAAGGCCTTCCGACTCCGCCGCCACGTTCAGTTGGGAATCGGCGCTTACGAGGATAAGCTCGGAGACGCCTGGGTGCCGTCGGCGCCGCGCGGCGAGCGTCGCTGACGTGAGGTGAACGGCGTCGTCTCCACGGAGGAAGTGCTTGATACCGAGGGACATCGCCTCGACGCGGACCTCCGGCGTGATCTGGGTCACGCGCCATCGCCGGTTGAAGTCCTCCTCGAACTCCTGGATGGCCGCGCGTACGTCCTCGTGGATGTCGTCGCCCGCGCGGCCACGCCTCGCGAGCGCCGGCACTCAGCGTCTCTCTTCGATGATCGTCTGGGAGATGGGCTCGCCTTCGATGCGTATGGGACGGTACGTCCTCGGCTTGCGGACGTCGGCGGGGTCGGGAACGCGCTCCACGAGCCCCGACTCGACCATCGCGCGGTCGAAGTCGGGTTGAGGGCGTTCGGTGTCTTGCCGACCACGGTCTGCCTGCAGATCCCGTAGCACACGCTCGAACGCTGTCTGGTGGGTGCCGTCGTCTTTCCAGTGCGTGAAGTCGCCAATCAACCGGTCTCGGCGAACGTCGCCGGCCCACGCCGCACGCGTTTCCATCACGGCGCTGTCCAGGCGTACGGGGAAGAGGATCGTCTTGCCGCGACGGTCCTCCTCCTCCATCGCGGAGTCGACTTCGCGTTCCACCCAACTGCTTCCGATGGACGCCTCGGAGAGGATCAGCACCAGCTTCTCCTGTACGCGGACCGCGTCGTCGATGGTCTGCCGAAGTCGGTCGCCTGTCTTCAGATCCTCTGGGGCGAACCAACAGCGGACACCGCGGGTCTGCAGGTCGGTGTGGAGACGCTACGCGAACCCCTCGTCGGCGTGGGAATAGCTGATGAAGCAGGAGCAGAACTCGATGGCGTTGACGACGAGCGACCGCGCGGGCGCGATGAAGGAAGCCGAGACACCGCATCCCCGCATGAAGCCTCTGGGATCTCCCCTCTGGAGGCCTCGATCGTGTCGACACCGATAGTGGACGGCTGGATATGCCGTACCTCCTCCAATCCCTTCACGTTCCGCAGATCCATCCGCGCGAAGATCGTGTAGCCCACAGCCGCCATGCGCAGATCCGCCCCGCTCAGCCAGGATCGGCTCAGGTCGGCTCCGACCAGATTGGCATTGACCAGATCCGCGCTTCGGAGATCAAGTTGGCTCAGATTCGCCCGCGTGTGGGGATTCTCGCGTCGCCACGTGTTCCACGCCTTCGCGCCGCGCCGCAGGCTCTTTAGCTGCTCCTCGCTAGCCATCACACCGTTCCCTGGTTACATGCGCCATCACCCAGGCTGCACCAGTGCACATAGTAGCGCTGCAGAGCCGCCGACGCACGCGGCGCCCCGGCGTTCACTTCTCCCGTCCGAGGGCCTATGCTAACGTATGCGCAGACGCGCGGCCCGGCATGAGCGGGCCTCATCGCGCGATCGCGCAGGTGTCGTCCGTGGAGGCCGCGGCATGTCCGCCACCGTACCGAGACTCGTCGTCGAGGTGTTCGAGCACACGAACTACCGGGGCCGAAGCGGCACCATCCTGGAGCCGATCCGGTTCACGCGGGACATCGCGTTCCAGGACAACATCTCGTCGGTAAAGGTGTACCGAGGCCCCGCGTTCGCCTCCGCGCCGAATCAGAAGGTGATCCTCTGGGAACACCGCGACTACCGAGGTCGGAAGCTCGCGCTCGGCCCGGGCTTCTACCCGAACCTGCACGATGTCGGCTACAGCTTCCCGGATCGCATTTCCTCCATCAATTTCGGCTCGGACCTGAACAGCTCCGGCCCCGAGTGGGGAGCGGTGCCCCTCGTCGTCGAGGTGTATCCACAGCCAGGATTCGGCGGACGCAAGGGGGTCATTCTGCGGGACATCGCGTTCACGCGGGATATCGGGATGCAGGACAACATCCAGTCGTTCCGCATTCTCAAAGGGCCCGACTTCCCTCGCGACGGCTGCAAGGTCATCTTCTACGAGCACATCGACTTCCAGGGGGCCTCGCTGCCCATCGACGTCATGGCCCGTGACGCGGTGATCGAAGTCCCCGACATGCGCGCTCTGCCCGAACGCTTCGAGGGGAAGATATCGTCCGTACGCATCGAGGGGTGGACGGGCTCCTCCGAGTTCTCCGAGGCGGTGTTCTACGACGAATTCGACGGGCATCAGATGCGCCGTCGATGGGAGTGGCGCGACCCGCGTGGCCACGGCCAGTGGAGCGAGAGCCAAGGCTACATGCAGATGAACGTCGCCGCGGGAGTGGACCTCTGGCACGGACAGAACTTCGATGCCCCACGGCTTATTCAACGCATAGACGGCGACTTCGCGATCGAGACGCGCATGCCCGTGACATCACAGCTCAAGGAGCACGGCGGGCTGCTCGTTTGGAAGGACCGCGGCGCATTCGTGCGGCTGGAGAAGACGTCGGGTCCACACGCGTTCAACGGCGATGTCCGGTTCGAGCGCCACTTCCCGGGCGGTTACCAGTTGGTCGGCCGGGGAGCAGGCCTAAAGAACGCGAAGCACCTCTATCTACGCCTCGAACGGAGGGGCAACCGGTTCACCGGCTATGCCAGCGACGACGCCGTACGATGGCTCTCCTGCGGCGAGACGGTGCAGGGCATGCGCGACCCCGTGCGCGTCGGTCTGCACGCGCTGTGTCCCGGCAGCATCCCACCGACCGAAACGCGCTTCGACTACTTCGGCATCTTCCGCCGCCCACACGAGGCAAGCCACTACCGACGCCGTGACGGCCGTCGCTGGGCACAGACGCCACAGCTCTCCACACTGACGGCGCTCAGGCGGATTGCTCGGTAGGCGACATGCGCGGCGCGGCTGCGTTGTCGTCATCCGCGGCCCATTCCCGCTCGCAGGCGCGGCACGTCTCGCGTGAGCGCTCCAGGAAATCGCGTCCGGCGGCCTGTGCGGGTATCTGCTTGGCGAACTTCACGTGGTCCGCGCCGTCCAACGTCTCGCGCAGCGCGCCGCGTGTGCCGTCGGTGACCGCGCCACGCAGCGCGATGAGCGTCTCGAGCGTTGTGAGCTTCGGCGCCGGCACGCCGACGCGCCGCAAGACGTACTCCCGCACGACATCCGAGGCGTCGTCGATGAACTGCCGTAGCCCCTCCTCGCCGTCCACCGTGACGCCCTCCATGCGCGCGAATTCCGCCTCCGCCCATTCGAGGGCGCTCGGCTGGGGCGTCGCCACTGGTTCGGGAGCCACCACGGCGCGCGGGCGACGCCGATAGAGCGCATACCCGCCCACCAAGAGTAACGCCGCGCCCGCGACGATCGCGGGAGTCCAGATCGTGCGATACACCGCCACGGGCGGGCGCACGTCCCGGAGGAGTTCGGCGTCTGGCCCCGCGCGCACCGACACCGTCTCCACGGGGAACGGCTCCGTCAGCAGGACGTCAGTCCCGACGCCGATTTCGATCGGCGGCAGTTCGTAGGGGTCGATGCGGAAGACCTGCACCGGCCACACGAGTTCCCACACGTCGAGCGCGCCACCGGGCGATGGGTCCAACTTGGACAGTTTCGGCACGCCCCAGACGACATCGTCCGGGGGGTTGCCCGCGATGGCGACTTCCGGCGTGATCCCGCGGGGAACGTCCATGCGCACGCGCACGCGCAGCGAATCCCCGATGTGGTGGGGGCCCGCGGGCAGCAGGTCGGAGGAGGCGATGCCGGGGCTCTGTGAGAAGGCCGTGAAGGCCCAGAACGAGAGGGTCAGGACGGCAAGCGCCGCCGGCGCCGACTTCAGCGCGCCCGGCCCAGGAGCGACGCGGCGCGGCCGCTCATCGGCCAGCATCCGTGCCTTCGCTCAGCCGTTCCCGCGAGGCCGGCGCCGACGTGGTCGAACGCCGCTGGGGACGCATGTCGAGCAGGAAGTCGGCCATCATCTCTCGCATCTGCGTCATCTCGTCACGCATGTCGGATATCTGCCGCTGCTGATCGTTCGCGTGGAGCGAGCGATTCTGTTCTTCCTCGAGCCGCTTGTCCCGACGGTCGCGCTACAGTCGCGCCGTCAGGACGATGAGCGCGACAGTCCCAAAGGTCATGTTCTCCAAGAGAAACAGTACTGCCAGGGGTTCCGCGTTCATCGGTCGACATCCGTACCTTCGCCAAGCCGTTCTTGTGACGCGGGCGTGGCCGGGCGGCGTTCGGAGTGCATGTCGAGCAGGAAGTCGGCCATCATCTCTCGCATCTGCGTCATCTCGTCACGCATGTCGGATATCTGCCGTTGCTGATCGTCTGCGTTGAGCGAGCGGCTCTGCTCTTCTTCGAGCCGCTTCTCCTGCCGACCGCGCCACAGGCGCACCATCAGGACGATGAACCCAACGGTCACGAACGTCATGTTCTCCAGGAGGAACATGACAGCCAGGAATTCTTCCACGCTGACCTCCCCGTTTCCGTGACTCACACCGCGCTTAACGTCTGCCGGTACGTTGCGTCTGCCACGAGAGAACGCCGCGGGTCCTCTCCTATTACGACACTCGCGAAGCAGGCGAGGTTTACACGTCGCCACTCATTCGATGGCGATGCGCCATGTCGATGCGCGCTAGAGGTCGCGTCAATAGGTGTGTAAGTTCATCCGGCGGCGGCTTCCCAGTCGTTTTCGTTGCGTTGTCTGACGCCGTCG
>NYZG01000077.1 GCA_002687025.1 Candidatus Poribacteria bacterium | reverse complement strand
GGGCGCGGGCAAACGGCGCCACTCGACGCTGTCATCGCTCCAGTCCCAGCGGAATATGCGTCCTTCGGTCGTGCCAACGTAGACGACATCCTCCACCACGGAGAGCGAGAGCGCCCACAAGTTCGTCAACCCCCGAGTCATGGGCAGCCACGACCCCGAATCCGGGAGCAGGACATGCACCCCGCCGCCAAATGTGGCGGCGTATACCGAGGAGTCACTCCGTCCCGGGCGCGACGTTCCCAGAGCGCGGACATCGAGACTCCACAGGCCTTCGTTCCTGGGCTCCCATCGGTCGCGGGCACGCTCATACACTCCGTGCGCGGCCGTAGCGATGTATGTCTGGCCCCAACCGGTCACGGCCGCCGCCGACACCACCGTGCCTGGCGCGACGCCGCCCACCGCGCTCCACGTCTCGGACATATCCTCCTCCTGATGGAACACCCCAGAGCTCGTGACCGCAGTGGCGCCCATCGAGTCGCCGACCACGTCCAGGATAGGGTACCCAGGCGGGCCGTAACGGCTCGACAACCACGTGGACCTGCCCCCAACGCGAATGTACGAGTGGCCCGACGCCGTCCCGAGGGTGACGGAGGAGTCACTGCCGGATGCCCACGCGGAAACGCGGTCGATGTCCAGGTCGCGCACGCGCAGCGACATGGACTCCTGCCCGCCGGTGGCCAGATCGAGAAGGCTCAGACCACCATCGGTTCCGGGGATGCTCACGTACGCAACGGCCTGCGAGACGCCAAGGAGCGCGGCGTACTCGGGCAACGCGACCAGGTGGAGCCAGTCGCCGTCCTGCGTCGATCGGTACAACTCGGCCGCCTTGCGGTCGCCGACGACGGCGTAAAGGGCGTCGCCATCGGCCCCCAGATCCCGCACGGGGCGGCCGGCGAAGCCGCACTCGATCCATGCGTCCGTCGCAGTGTCCAGGCGGAACACCCCTGGATTGCGACCGCGCGACTCACGCCCGCCGTTCGTGTAGAGCCCGCCTCGGGCGGAGGCAAGGGCCGAAGGAGGCCACGACCCGGGCGGCGCGGCCAACTCCTCCCAATCGAGGAGCCGCTCCGGGTACGCAGCGACGGCCGACATCGCGCACAGGGCGAGCAGCACCGGCGCAACAGCGCCACGCATAGCACGACTCCGATCGACGGGCATTTGGGCGAAAGCCGACGGCGCGCGAGAAGCTAGCGCACGCCCGATCGCAGCGTCGCCCAGACCACGGCCGCCTTGGCTTTCGCGTCTACCGCAAGCACCGTGGCGGCGAGGCTCGCGTCCGTGGTGGCTATCGCGCTGATCTCGTCCTCCGACAGCGCGGTGTCGAATAGGGCGACTTCATCCATCGCCCCCGCCATCCAGTGGACGTCCTTCGTATCCCCGCGTACGCCGACCGATAGCGACTTCAGGCTTGGGTTCAGGTCGCCGTTGGCGATGGCGAGTTCGCCGACCTGTTCCCCATCCTGGTAGATGCGGAGCATGTCCGCGTCGTACGAAAACGCGCAGTGCGTCCACACGTCCACCTCCAGGGCGCCGCCCTGCGCGACGGGAGCGTCGACCCCCCAGATGACGTAGCACTGCAGCGCCGCGCCGTTGCTGCGGAATGCGTACGCGCCGAGGTCACCGGCCCAGTCATACTGCTCCAGGATCGAGTGATTTCCCGCGACGCTCTCGAACCTCACCCATGCCATCGCCGTCATCTGCGGCGTGATCAGCACCTGGTCGGGGTCGGGGATTTCGACATGACCGGTCGAGCCGTCGAACAGGATGCCGCCGCCGAATCTACCGGTGTCCCAGTCCGCGCCTCCGATGAGGTCGCCGTCGGCCTGCTGGCCCGTGGCGTCTTCGGTGGTGGCGCCGCTGCCTTCGTCGAATAGCCAGGCGCCGATGATTTCGGCCCGCGTTGCGTAAGGCGTGGCGAGCGCCGTTGCGACGACGAGAACGACGAATGCGCGGTAGGCGCGATTGCCCATGGTCTGTCCTCCCTTTAGGACATCGGATGGTAGTGCCACCGCGATGCAGTGGGCAAGCTAGCGCGTCGGTCGGCCGGGCGCAAGGCGATTGGGTCATCTACGCCGGCCGACTGGAGGCACGCCGGTTAGGGGTGGATACGGGATGCCATGTCGCTATGCGCCGACCACCTGGTCCGCGAGGTCCGCCGCTTCCTCTACAGACAGTTCCTTGCCGCGTTCCCATGCGGCCGAGAACGACGCCGCGCTCATGCGCTCCCGGGCGTCAGCAGCCGCTGCCTCTAGCCGTCGACTCTCAAGCGCATGAATGGGATCCCGCCGTGTGACACCGAGGAGCGACGTCTCGCCGACGGAGAGAAGTGTCGTTCCGAGATCGCGCTCACCTCTGATAACGGCAAGCCGACCACATCGGACAATGTACTGACGCAGACCTGGACCGTGGGGCGCCTCCAGCAGGACTCCACGGACGTACTGTAGGTCTCGCGCCGCAGACGCCAGGTCCCCGTCGACGAGATTGAGGTCCGTCACACCCAACCGGCATAGGAAGGCGCCCCAACCAAGGGCCGACGCGGCGGCCTCGGCTTCTGCCCAGTGGATTCGCGCGCGCGATCCGTTCCCGAGCAACGTATCGAGAGCCGCCAGCACGCGCAGTTGGTACGGGACCTCGCCATACGATCCCATTTTGCGGAACAGCCGACAGCTCTCCTGGGTGTAGCTGTACGCCGACGCGTAGTCCTGTTGTGCCCCGGCGACGAGTCCTTGCCACCGGAGGCCATGGGCAACGATCAAGTCAGACCGGCCGTCGCGCGCCAGACGCACAGCGCGTTCGCACGATTCCTCCGCGCCCGCGTGATCTCCCATGGTCATCTCGAGTGTGCCCTTAGCCAACAGACAGACGGACTCGGCGAGGACATGGCCGTGCTCTTGCGCGAGGGGAAGTCCTTCAAGGCACAGGGCCCAGGCATGGTCTGCCTCACCGTAGTACGCCGCCGAAACGGCGGCGACAGGGAGGATTTCCAGGAGACGGAAATCGTCGTCTGACTCGCGGCATATGGCGAGCGCGTCCTCGAAGTACTTGCGGCCTTGTTCGTACCCTCCATGCCGGGTGTGACCGTATCCCAGTAGGTACCACGCGCGCGCGATGCCCGGCCGATCCTCTAGATCCTCGAAGGTGGAAAGCGCCTCCTCGGCGATCTTCCTGCCCTTGACATGCTCAGCCGCCCCAAGGAGACCGTCCGCGAGGTAGCAGCGGATGGAGGCGCCGCAACGTGCGTCCAGATCAACGCCTGACGAGAGATACAGGCCGCACCACTCGCGGCACTCCGAGTAGTGGCCTCGGGACACCCAGAACTGCCCAAGAGCGTCGACCAGGTCTGCCCCGCGCCGGTCGGGCGCCTCTCGGGTCCACTCCAACGCCTGACGGATGTTGCCGTAATCGTCCGCCACACTGTCCATCGCATCGATCGCCGCAGCGGCCCGGAACTTCGGAGCCGCCTCGTGCACGAATCCCGCGAAGTGGTCGAAGTGACGCTCTCGGACTTGTCGCGCCTCGCCCGTCTCGACCAGGCGTTCCCCGCCATACTCGCGTAGCGTCTCGAGCATCCGGTAACGTGGCCCGGCGCCACCTTCCTCTACGATCACCAGGGACTTGTCCACCAACCGCAGCAGGAGATCGAGCACGTCCCACGACTCGACCTCGCCGAAAGCGCAGACGTCCTCCGCGGCCTCCATGGTGAACCCGTCGGCGAACGCCGATAGCCGGCAGAATACGGCCTGTTGAGGTTCGTCCAGCAGTCGGTAGCTCCAGTCCACCAGCGCCCGGAGCGTCTGCTGACGCCGGGCCGACGTCCGTCCGCCTCCGGTGAGAAGCCGGAATCGATCGTCGAGACGTTCGTGGATCTGTTCGACGGACATCGCGCGCACCCGCGCCGCGGCGAGTTCTATCGCCAGGGGAATGCCGTCCAGCCGTCGGCAGATCGCGGCGACGGCCCCGGCGTTCTCATCGGTCAGGGCGAAGTCCGCCTTCGCGGCGCGCGCGCGATCGACGAACAGCCGCATTGCCTCGAACTCGGCCCCAACAAGGCCGGCGCCGTCCTCGTCGCGGCCGGGCATGGAGAGGGGCGGAACACGCCATGTCGCTTCGCCGCTGACGCCAAGGACCTCGCGACTCGTGGCAAGAATGCGCAGGTCGGGGCACTCCAGAAGCAGGGCCTCCGCGACGCGGGCCGCGCCCTCCACGAGATGCTCGCAGTTGTCCAGGATCAGGAGGGCCTGCCTCGTGCGCAGGTATTGGGTCAGCCTCGCCATCAGCGGCTGAGCCGATGGCTCGCGGACCTCTGGTACAGGCGTCCCCGGCCCGTCCTGCACACCCAATACCGCGGCGACGACGTTGATGACCAGGTCTGGGTCGGAGATCGACGCCAACTCCACGAACCAAACGCCGTCGGGATACTCGTCGAGAGACTCCTCGCCGACGCGCATTGACAGGCGTGTCTTTCCCGTGCCGCCCGTGCCTGTGAGCGTCAGGAGTCTCGTCTCCCGCAGTCGCCCCTTCACCTCCTCGACCTGCCCTTCGCGCCCGATGAAGCTCGTGAGCGACGCGGGGAGATTGTGGTTGCGGTGTTCCTCGCTCCATTGCTCGCGCAGGGCACGCACGCGCGTGGGCGTGGCGGGATCGCCGATGTCCCCGTCGGCCAGGCTGAAGAGCCGGACACGCAGGCCGTGCTTAACCTCGACTTCACCGAGATCATGCAGGCGAGGAGACCACACTTCGGACTCGGACAGCGACTCGGCGACCACGTATGACAGGAGGATGTGCCCGGCGTCGCCACAGTCCATGACACGCTGCGCGACGTTGATCCCCGGGCCACGCACATTGGCGGTGCGATTGATGTCCTCCGCGCGGTGGACGGGGCCGGAGTGGATGCCCATCCGCAACGGCAGATCGTCACGCGCGGCGATGGCTTCGGCCACTGCCAGCGCGCACCGGGCAGGCGACGACGGATCGCGGAAGAACGCCAGTGCCATGCCATCTCCGGCCGGATGCGCCAGCACCGTCTCCTCGGATTCCGCCTCCCGATAGACGGGGCAAGACCGCACGATCTCCTGCAACGCGCCGATGCGACGGCTCTGTTCCTCGACGGAGAGGCGTGAATAGCCCACCAGGTCCATGAACAGGACGTGGGCCATCTCGAGGTGTGTAGTCTCGTCTTCCCTATCCGGCATCCTACACCCCAGGCGCGCAGGGATTGGAGCGCACCCATTCTGGCGCCAGGGCGGGGCGGCGGCAAGAGCGGGCGCCAGTCGCCGACCTCAGGCTAGATGCGTCTCGCCGCGTCGCGCATGTTCTGATGGACTTCGTCGGTGCGCTGGCTCGTGGACGCTCGGAACTCCGATGCCAGGAGGTTCATCTCCCGAGTGAGCTCCTCGAACTCCGGCGTGCACTTCCGGCCCACGTCCTCGAATCCCTCGGTGAGCCGGCCGAACGCGGCGACCATCTCCTCCCGGGCCCGCACAAGGGTCTGAACACCCTCGTGACGCGACACCCCGTCGCGCGTCATATGCCGCACGCTGATGAGCGCGTCGCGACAGTCGGCAACGTCGAGACGGAAGCGGCTCGCCGTGAGTCGCCACACGCGGACGCGTTCGTCGGCGTCCATGGATTCCTGTTTCGGCCGCAGTTTCTCCGTGATGCGGCCAGCGTTCTTGAGCATCCAGTCCCCATTACGCGAGTTGATAGATCTCAATCGGCGTCTCCGAGCCCTTGACCGTGGCGCTGCCGAGATCCTTGGCGTCCGGGACATCGTCCCTAACATCCTCGTACACCGCCGAGGAGATCAGGAACTGCGAACCGAACTCCGTGTTGAGCGCCTCCACACGCGCCGCGATATTCACCACCTCTCCGATGACGGTGTATTCGCGCCGCTGCGGCGTGCCTATGTTGCCGGTCACCACCTCGCCCGCGTGCAGGCCGATGCCGATGCGCGTGGCGGGATACTCCCCGGTCTCGTTCACGCGCTCCACCGCGCGAAGCAGTTCATAGCCTGCTTCGACAGCGCGATGGCGCGCCTCTGGATTCGCCAACGGCGCCCCGAAGACGGCCATGAACCCATCCCCGAGGTACTTGTTGATGAACCCGCCTCTGGTCGGGATGAGGTCGTCCATCATCCCGAACACGGCGTTCAGATAGTCCATGATGTACTGCGGCGATTTCCCATCTGAGAACGTGGAGAACCCACGTATGTCCCAGAACAGCACGCACACGTCGCGCGCCTCGCCTCGATGCTCCGCGCCCTGCTCCAACAGCGCCTCCGCGACCGCTGGCGACACGTGCTCGCCGAACTTGCCGAGAATGCGCGTCTGCTCCTCAATGGCTTCCAGCGATGCGCAGACCGCCATCTTGATCTGTATCGTCAGGTACCCGGTCGCGGCCCCTCCGGCCAGGAGGAACGCGGCCTTCACCAGATGATTCCACACCAACCCGCTCGCAGACACGTGGAAGTACGTGTCGGGCGAATAGAGAACGGCCTGATCCATATGGAACAGCGCGACGATCAGATACTCGGCGGTCGCGACCAGGCCCGTGAAGATCGACAGCTTGGGGTCCAGCCGCAGGGCCGAGAGCGTGATGAAGATAAAATAGATGAAAGTGGCGGGCGCGAACAAGGAGTAGATGGGGTGCAGCAGCGTCGCGTCGATGAGCAGCGCCACCGTCGGCATGGTCACTTCGACCAGCGCGTTTACGTACAGCACTGCCGGATGAAGGCGCCGGTCGCGCTCCATGGCGCGTATCAGCAGCCCACGGACCAGCAACTCGTGCGCGAGGAACATCACCAGCACGACCACCCAGTACCGCGCGGACGCCACCAGGGAACTGTTCGAGAGCGACTCCGGGCGCACGAGCGCGTACACCGTCACCAACAGCCCCAGGCCCAACGCCGCGGCGAGGAATGTCACGCGGCGAAGCTCGCTGCGCATCAGCGCCTTGCCGAACTGCTCGTCGAAGCGCGCCATCCTCTCGGCGTCGCGATGCTGCGTGCGGGGCCAAAGCCGCATTGAGAGTCCTCGGCGTGTCGCGTCCACGAAGCCGTCACAGAGCTGCAATCAGTCGTCGCGCGCCATCCATCAGCATCTCACCCGCTTCCGGGACGAGCTTGCTGCTCCGCGCGAACCACGTCTCGTAGCTGCCTTCCTCGAACGCCCGCGGCGTGGGCACGTAGCCGATGTAGTCGTTGGCGAGCTCGATCTTGAACAGCGTCGAGAACGGCGACCCCTCGGCCAGGTCGAGACCGAACTGCACGAACATCTCCCCGGGCATCGCCACCAGGCCGACATCGTCTAGCGCGATCACCTGCGTCTCCGTCGACACGGCGTCGGACTCCTCGTCGAGAAGCAGGAGCTCTCGGGCGTATACCTCCTCGCGCGAGTAGCCGTCGGCTGGATGCTGTGGAGACCTGTCACCGAGAGTCTTCCGCGCTTCGGCGCGCATTTCATCGGTTATCGGGCGTAGCGGGATGGTCAGCGTCTCCCGCGCCGCGCGCAGCTTGCCGTCCTGAGAGTAGTCCATCTGCTCGACGAGGGCCAGGACGTTCATGGCGAGGAGACGCGCGACGTGCTCCGCGTGCTCCCACGGCCCCGTTCTGGACGGCGGGCGTGTCACGTCGACGTTGTTGATGTCGCCACAGAAGCCGTTCGCGAGGGCGACCACGGGATCGCCTCCGAGCCACTTCGCGGCCTCCCGCGCGAACATGCCGAAGTAGTCGGCCGAGGCGATGTCTCCGGGAGCGCCGCCGACATAGTGCAGCGCGAAGTTCGCCAACAACGCGATGCTCGCGTCCGTCTCGGCGTTCACGACGTGGAGCACGGGCACGTCCGGGTCGATGGGGCCGACGGCCTCGATGGCGTCTGTGTTGTCGTAGCCGGGATTCATCTGGACGCTGCCGTCGCGCATGCGGAACCGTCGGTTGAAGGACAGCCGCTGCTCGTGGCCGAGGGCCGCGCCCCACTTCGCGGGCTGTAGTCTCGCCGTCGCGCGGACGATGCTGTCCGCGATCTTTGCCGGCAGCGCGTCCATGTACTCGTCCGCGCGCGGCGTTCCCAGCAGTCCCGCGGGAGACGCCGCAGTGTGCGTGTGGGTGGCCGCGATGAGGATGTTCTCGGCGGGGATGTCGCACCCGGACGCGGCGAGGGCGCGCGCTTGGGCGACCGTGTCGCCCGGCACGGCAATGATGTCGCAGATGACGATCGCCGCGCGCGTGTCGCCGTCGTCGAGGACGATGGCCTTGGAGTACAGCTCGTCCCGTACGTCGACCATCTTGCGGTCGTGGAAGTACCCGGCGAGCGATGTCCCCACGAGCGGTGTGATGTTCGTCTGGGCGGCGCCTGCTCTCATCGTGTCTCCTCCTCCTGTGGCGCTTGCTGGAGCGCATCGTCGATCTCCGCCAGGACGTCCGCGTCGTCCTCTGCCGCCCCGGCGCGGCGTAGCGCCTCCTGGGCGCGCTTGCCGCCGATGCGGCCCAATCCCCAGGCCACGTGTCGACGGACCAGCGGCTCCGCGTCGGACAGGCCAGCCTCCAGCGCCGGGATCGCGTCGGGATCGCACGTGTTCCCAAGCGCGACGGCGACGTTCCGCAGCAACCCGCGCCGCTTGGGGCGCTTCAGGGGACTGCCTCGGAAGCGCTCGCGGAACGCCTCATCCGACATCCCCATGAGCGGCGCCAGTGCCGGGGTGACAAGTCCCTCACGGGGTCGGTATTCCGTGTCGTCCGCGAGCGGGGCCTTCCGGTTCCAGGGACACGCCTCCTGGCAGATGTCGCAGCCGAAGATGTGATTCCCCGCGAGCTCCCGGTACTCGGCGGGGATCTCGCCCTTTCGCTCGATGGTGAGGTACGAGAGGCACTTCCTGGCGTCGAGGGTGTACGGTGCCGGGAACGCGTCCGTCGGGCAGGCGTCGAGGCATTTCGTGCACGAGCCGCAGTGATCCGTTACCGGCTCATCGGCGACGAGGTCGAGCGTCGTGATGATCTCGCCCAGGAAGAAGTAAGAGCCCAGTTCCCGGCTCATCAGCATCGTGTTCTTGCCGATCCACCCCAGTCCGGCGAGCATGGCGACCTCGCGTTCGAGCACCGGCCCGGAGTCGACATAGACCCGCGAGTCGAACGGCGCGTCGGAACGCTCCTCCAGCCAAGTTCGAAGCTCGTTCAGCTGTTCCTTCACGATGTCGTGGTAGTCGTCGCCCCAGGCGTATCGCGAGATGACGCCGCGTTCGCGGTCGTCGCGCAGGTCGTGCGGTATGTCCTGCGTTCGGTAGAGCTTTGCGACGGCTACGATCGACCGCGCGCCGGGGACGACCTGCTCGGGGTCCAGCCGCTTCTCCTCGGAGCGCGGGATGTATGCCATCGTCGCGTGCATGCCGCGTTCCAGCCACTCTCGGAAGGCGTCGGCGTGGGGGTAGGCCTGTACACGGGCGATGCCGACGGCGTCGAAGCCGATGGCTCGCGCCTTGCGCTTGAGCTGGTCGGTCAGCGTCTGGGTGGCGGGCATGGCACGGGATTCCCTGGCCAATGCGGGTTTCTCCCGCAGAGGTAAGGTACGGCATCGGCGAGACGCGGCGCAATGACGTGGTGGGCAGGGCGTTCTGCTCGCGTATGCCGCGGAATGGGGCTCCGCCTTCTCGCTCGTCACGCCGAAGGGCATACACTCGAAGGCGCGATGCTTGGCGCAACCGACCGCGCGGGACGTCCCGCCGCGCGAGTCGTTGTCCGGTAAGCTGCGGCGTGATAGACACCTCGACAAGCCACGGGTCGTGAGGAGACCCACGGCGACAGACAGGAGCGGCGAGCCATGATGAGTCTGACGGTCGGCTTGGTTACGTGCGTGTGTCTAGTCGCAGCGGCTTCCCCTGCGGGCGCGGCCGAGGGCATGGGGGCTCCCGCGCTCAGGGCGGCTCCCATACCTGACGACAGCGCGGCGGAGGCGCGCGTCGCGCGGGCGCAGCCGACCGTGCCGGAGAACTATACTGAGGTCCCGTTCGAGGAGATCGCGCCGCCGCCCACCCTTACCGCGGCCGAACAGGCGCGGGGATACATCGTGTTCCAGCGGCCCTTGATGGAGCCGGTCCACCCGAACACGCGCCCGCTCGTCCACGAGCGACTGGAGGGCCTCGCGGCGTTCGCGACGCCCGGCGAGTTCGAGCCGGTCACGTTCAGCATCTACCCCGTTCGAGACCTGCTGAATACGCGGGTGAGGGTGTCTTCCCTCCGCAGCGACGACGACGAAATCCCCGCGTCGGACCTGACGGTGCGGCTGGCTACGTACTGGAACGTCGGGTATCCGCGCTACACGTCCCGAGACACGTACCGTCGCACGCCGGAACTTCTCGAACGCGTGACGTCGCACTCCTCGCCCGCCGGGGAGTGCCAACGCTGGTGGATCACCATGCGCGTCCCTGAAGACGCAGCTCCGGGCCTGTACCGCGGGACGGTGACCGTATGGGACGACGGCCACGACCAGGCTGTCGAGCTCCCCCTCGCGCTACGGGTGCTCGGTTTCCCGCTGTTGGCAGATTCGGCGAAGCACTACTCTGTCTACTACTACGCGCGGAATCGCGTGCAGTTCGCCGATAGGGACGAGGAGTTCACCCGCCGCGCGACCGCCAACGAGCACAGAGCCATGATCGAGCTCGGCATCGACATGTGCCCCACGCTCTATCTGCGCGTGGACGACGACGGACGGATCACCGTTCGCGACTCCGACGAGATGGAGAGGATGCTGGCCGCAGGCCTGACGGGCCAGATCCCCGTGGCGGGTGGGAACGCAATCGAGGCCATCTACCGCGAGACGACGCCCGACGGCAAACGCGGCTCGCACTGGAAGATCGACAAGATGCCGCCGCCGGAGTTCTACGACCGAGTCACCGAGATGTTCCGCGACTTCGAGGCGCGTAGCCGCGCGAACGGATGGCCAGAGTTCATCTGCTGCCCGCTAGACGAGGTGGACGCCTCGCGCAAGGAGTTCGGCGCCGGCGTATACCAGGCCGTGCGCGATGCCGGCATCCGCACGTACATCACGAAGAATCCCCTCGCAGCGGACGCCGTCGACTACCGAGACGCGGTCGACATCTGGTGCTCCCAGCCCTACTCGGCGCCGTACGAGGAGATCGTCACTCAGGATCGCTACGAATACTGGTGCTACCCCAACCACAATGCGGGGGAGATCAAGGATCGCCGCGTCATGTCTCTCGGTGGGCGGATGACGTACGGCTTCGGGTTCTGGCGAAGCGGCTACACGACGCTGATTCCCTGGCACTGGGCGTGGACGCCCGCGCCGGATCAGTTCGACTACCTGCGCGGCAGTCGGTCGGGATGCGGCCAACGCATTGGAGACGATGGCGAGGTCATCCCGGCCGTCTACTGGGAGTCGTTCCGCGAAGGGCGCGACGACGCGCGCTACATATACACCCTCCAGCAGGCCGTGTGGGAACGGGAGGGGTCGACCGACGCGGAGTGCCTACGCCTCGTCGCCCAGGGCAAAGCCCTCCTGCAGCAGATGTGGGACGACATCCACGTGCAGCAGAAGTACCTCGCCGACGGGATGTGGCCCGCCGAGGAATTCAACGGCCGACGTTGGCGGCTGGCCGGCGCCATCTCCGCGTTGCTCAGGTTTCCCGCCGCACGGCGGGGCGTCGCGCCATCGGTCCTCGTGGCGGACACGGCTCCCGTGGCGAGTGAGGGCGAGATGAAGTTCATCGCCGACGCCCTCGACCGAGGCTTGCTGGAATCCAAGGGCCTCGGCGGCGACTGGTCCGAATGGGTAAACGACACCGGCGAAGGATCGATCACCGTCACGGACGAAGCCGGGAGGGACCGGGAGACCGGGCTTCGCTGGGACGTCACGATCGACCACAAGACCGACCGCGGCGAGGGCGGGAACTACCCGATGGGCTGGCCGCGCGTTCGCCGAGCCTTCGCCGAGGACGAGCTCGACATGACCGGCTACGACTATCTGCTGTACTGGGTGCGGGTCGATTCGGATCGCGATGAGGTCGCCGACGACAGCACGCCCGTCGGCTTCACCATCAACGGCGGCCGCTTCTTCGAGGAGTCCCGGGACCTGGGCGGCGATCAGAACGTGTGGACGCCGATCCTGTTCCCGATCCGGTCGATGATCGAGAAGGCCGGCCGGGGCGAGGCGCCCTGGCGCTCCGTCCGGCGCGTGCAGATGTACATCTCCGAGGCGAACTACCCCGACGGCGCGCGCCTGACGTTCGACATCGCCGAAGCGACGCTGCTTCGCTTCATAGCGCCTGTCATATACCGGGTGGACGCGCCGCGGTACGTCATGCTGCCGCGCGCGGCGCTTCCCGTCGGCATCGAGACGATGGGCGCCGCCGGCGGGGAGGACGGCGTCTATTCCGTCGAAGCCGTGCTCGTCGATGGGGACGGGCGAACACGAACCGAGATAGTCCAGCAGCTCGCGACGGCCGACACGCTACTGCTAGACACCTCGGGTCTTCGGGTGGGGTCATACACGTTGAGGGTCACCATTCTCGCGCCTGACGGGACGCGTCACGGCACGTCGGAGCGTCGGGTGGACTGCATGGCTGGCCCCCTGCTGAGCGGGTGAATGCGGGCCGCCGGGCCGGTTGCACGGCGCCGAAGCTCGTCAGAACGCGGACTCCCACGCGGGCATGCCGTCGTAGTCGCGGCTGTCGGTGAGACGCGTCACGCTCAAGTCCTCCAGGTCCACGACGTGGATGTCCGCGCGTCGCGGTCGCCCGAAGTTCGCCGCGTACACGGACGTGTAGGCGATACGCCGTCCGTCGGGCGACCATGCGGGGGCGTCGTGGTATGCGAGCGGGTCGCTCACGACGACACGGCGGCTCTCCCCGCGCATATCCATCACGGTGATCCCCTCCCGCTCGTAATCGCCCTCCACAATCGCGAGGCCCTGCTCGTCCGGCGACACGGCAAACCAACGGAACGTGTAGCGGTTGAGGCGTTCGAAGGATGCCAGCCGCCGTCGGTTCGTCCCGTCCAGGTCCATCACCAGCACATCGCCGAGTCCAGTGCGCAGGAAGATGCTCGCCCCGTCACGTGACCAGACGGGCCAAGTGGGCCACTCGGGAGGAGTGTCCGCGTCGCCGACGCCCGGCACTCGCTTCGCGTCCTCGCCGTCGGCGCGCATGACGTACACGCCCGTTTGCCGCGGCTCAACGCCACGATCGGACACGAAGACGATGCTCCGTCCGTCGGGCGACCAGGCCGGGTACGTGTCGTCGCTGTCGGGGGCGGTCGTGATGTTCCGTTCGTTCTCGCCGTCTGCGTCCATCACGTATATCTCCGCGTTCGAGTGGTGCTGGTCTCGGTACGACACGAACGCGATACTCGCGCCGTCGGGCGACCACGTCGGATACGTGTCGCTGCCGTATTCTGGGTCGGAGAGCGCGCGCTGATTGCTGCCGTCATCGTCCATGGCGTATATGCGCGTGTAGCCGTCGCGGTCGGACACGAAGGCGATCTGCGGCGCCTCGACATCTCCGGGGTCGTCGGAGAGATCGTCAGCGTCGTCGCCGCACGCGACGACGAGCACGAGCATAGCTACCAAGCACGACAGCATCGGCGCAAGGTTGACGCCCATGGCCTCCCTCCGTGGCGTGCCGAGACATCCCGCCGCGCGACGCGCTCTCCGACGGGATAGCTGGGCCGGCCACGGTTATAGCGCCTCGTCAGTGCGACGCGCAATTGGCGAGCCGGGAGATCGGCCTTGGCGTGGCACGGCGCCTTCCGGTAGATTGCGGACACGACCTGCAACCGAGTGTGAGCTTGCGGAGGCCGCGCTGCACACCGGGCAGACGATGGACCGAAGGACGTTTCTGGGCGCGGTAGGCATGGCGGCAGCCCTCCGCTGGCGTTCCGGGGCAAGCGAGGAGGACGGCGCAGTGGGCGACAGACCGAACTTCGTGGTGTTCCTGTGCGATGATCTCGGATACGGAGACCTCGCGTGTTACGGCCACCGAGCCATCAGAACGCCCAACCTCGACGCTCTCGCCGACGAGGGCGTTCGACTCACCGACTGCTACGCCGCCGCTCCCGTGTGCTCGCCTGCCCGTGCGGGATTGATGACCGGGCGCACGCCGAACCGATGCGGCATCTACAACTGGATTCCTGCCGGCTCACCGATGCATCTCCAGGCAAGCGAGACCACCGTGGCCGGCCTCCTACGCGACGCGGGGTACGCGACGGCAGTCGCAGGCAAGTGGCATCTGAACGGGAAGTTCAATTCGCCCGATCAGCCTCAACCGGGCGACCACGGGTTCGATCATTGGTTCGCCACGCAGAACAACGCCGTCCCAAGCCACAAAGACCCCATCAACTTCGTT
>NYZG01000076.1 GCA_002687025.1 Candidatus Poribacteria bacterium | reverse complement strand
GGCAGTCGCTGGGCGCGATCCGGCTGGCGGATCTGCTCCGCGGCCAGGAGCGTTGGGTCGAGGCAGCCGTCGCCTACGCCAACATTGTGGAGCGGTACCCGGGGAGTGACTACGTCGACGCGGCGCAGTACCTCATCGGCGTCTGCTTCTACTCAATCGACCCGCGCACGACCGAGAACCTCGGGAAGTCGGTCGAGGCGTTCAGCGTTGTCGTCGACACGTCGCCCGACAGCGAGAACGCGCCGGACGCGCTTTACGGGTTGACTCTGTCGACCAAGGCGCTTGCCGACACCGGTGACGCGAGTTGGGAAGAGGTCGTCGCGCTTGCTGACAAGCTGACGAACAACTACTCGGATCGCCCCGACGCACGCGCGCAGAAGGCTGTCAACTCGGGCAACCTGCTTCGCGTCCTCGCCCTCGAGAAGCTCGGACATGACGTGGACGAAGTCATTCCCGGCCTTCGGCAGGTCGTGGCAAGCGACTCGGCCGAGGAGAGCACCCGCGTAACGGCGCAGCTCAAGATCGGGAACATGCTGTTCGGCGAGGAGCGATACGCCGAAGCGGCTCCCGAGTACCAGGCGCTTGGCGACCTGTTCCCCAACAGCGACCAGGCCCCGCTGGGTTACTACCAGGCGGCGGTTAGCGCCTACAAGCACGGCGAGATGCTCATCGTCGACGACGAGAACGCGGGCGCGCCGTTCTTCGCGCAGGCCGAGGAGCTGTCCGGCAGCGCCCTGGCTTACCGCGATCAGGGCAAGGTGGATGACTCGCTGATGGTGAGCATCAACTACACGCGCGGGTTGGCTCAGTCGCAGGCCGGCCGCGTGATGCCGGCGATCCAGTCGCTGGGTGTCGTCACGAGCTTCGAGGGGACGGTTACCGACCCCGACAAGCTGCCGATAATCGAGGCGGCTCACATCGAGCTGGCCCGGCTCAACCAGCAGATCGGTCAGTTCGACGTCGCTGCGACCGAGTACCAGTACTTGGCGGAGCACTCGACCGACGCGAACATGCAGCTACGCTCGTACTTGTCCCTGGCGGACATCTACGAGAACCAGCTGGGCGACCGGACGCAGGCGATCGCGAACTATAGCATGGCCGCCGATGTCGGTGGGGATTCGGACTTCTCCGCGCAGGCGCTGTACAGGGCGGGCGTGCTGCTCACAGAGGCAGCGGCCGCTGGCGAGGCGGGGGCCGTGGACCAGGCAATCGCGATGTTCGAGAGCCTGCAGGACAGGTTCGCGGACAGCCCGAGCGACCAGGTCCAGCTGATGGTCGCCGACGGTGGCGTGCGCGCCTCCGATCTGTACGTCCAAACGGGCAACATCGATACGGCGCTCGCCAAGGCCGAGGACGCCCGCGACCGGTCGGTTCGGACCGGCGATGTCGTCCAGAAGGTCCAGGCGCAATACCAGGTAGCGAACCTTCGTTCGCGCCAGGCGCGCTCGCTCTTCGACAACACCGAGGGCTCCGCGAACACTGCCTACAAGCAGGCGTCGCGTGAATCGGTGCAGGACTACCTGAAGGTCGCGGAGTTCGCCGAACCGATCGCGCAGGCGCCGCAGAACGCGCGCGTGTTCGTCGGGCCGGCGCTCTACCAGGCAGGCGTGGTGTCTTACGCCGTGCATGGCCCGGTGGACCTGCCAATCGCGTCCGAGGTGCTCCCGCGCTTCGTCACGTTGTCGGACAACGGGCACATCACCGCTCAGGACGAGGAGATACAGACGGCGCTCTACTACGCGGGCGTGACGATGTATGACCTCGCCCGCGGCAGTGAGATGGACCCGACGCTCTTCGCGGCGTCCGCGCAGCACTTGCAGGACCTCGTGAACCGCTACCCGACCAACGAAGACGCCGGCCTCTGGCAGTACCAGGTTGGTGAGGCGTTCTTCGCTGCTCAGAGATTCGAGGAGGCGTTGCCCGCGTACATCGCGGTGCCGGACAACTACCCGGCGCACGCGAGCGCGGCGGAGGCGCTGTACTCGGCTGCGGCCTGCTTCAACAACGTCGGCCGTCCCGACGAGGTGTTCGGCGTCTACGAGCGGTTGGCGAGCAACTACCCCGAGAGCGAATACGCCGCGGACGCGTTCATCAGCGTCGGCGACGCGCGCTACAACGAGACGATCGAACTCGCGGAGGATGACCCCGAGAGGATCGTGAAGCTCAAGGAAGCGCTGGCTCTCTACAAGAGCGTCCTCGACCTCGAGTCCGCGAGCGAGCAGTCGAAGCACACGGTCCTCACGTACATCGAGGAGACCGAGGAGGCGCTGGCCGCGCTCGAATACGGCCGCATCGAGACTGCGTTCAACGCGGCGCTCACCGCGATCGCAGGCGCGGACGCCACGCCCGAGCAGACGCAAGCCGTCCTCGACGCGATCGGCGAGTTTGACGCGCTCACCAAGGCGTACCACGGCAGCGAGTCGATGCAAGTCGCACTCGTGCAAATGGGAGACGGGTACGTGCAGTTGGAGCGCTGGCAGGACTCGATCGACACGTTCAGCCGGCTGACGGCGTTCTACACCGACTCCAGCGGCATCCGCATCACGCCGCCCAATCCGAACCTGGATAGGGCGCTGCGGCGCGCCGAGAGTCAGATTGTGTCGATAACACAGTACGTGCGGCAGATGGCGGGCCAGTAACCCAGCCATCGTCTGCACAGCGTATTCAGGGCGGCCGCGTCGCGGCCGCCCTGTTTGCGTTCCTGGGTACGTCATATCGCGCGTGGCGCCGTTACGCGGACGCCACCGACGCTCCGGCCACGGGCGCGCAGACCTCGATGAACGGCTCAATGCCGCGCGGCGCGAAGTAGCCGGCCCGGAGCGTCTCGGCGAGTTCGTCAACGCGGTCGACACGGACCAGCACGGACACACATCCGCCGAGGCCCGCCCCCACGAGGCCCGCTCCGAGAACGCCATCGACGGCACGCGCGCAATCCACGAGTTCGTCCAGCTCGCGGCAACTGGCCGCGTACGCACCGGGCTGCAGGTACAGCGCGGCGGCTTCCGTGTCGGGCGAGCCGGCCATGGCCGAGAGGCGCTCCATGGCGCCGTCGCTCACATCCGCCTCGAACGGGACGCCGTGGGAACCGAAGACGCGGTCGCCATCGTGGGACAGATCCACGAGCGATCCGAAGGCCGCCGCGTCGCCCGTGCGCATGAGCGCGAGCGCGCGGCGGCTTCGCTCGCATTCCGCCGCGCCGTACAGGCAGACGCCGCGTAGCCGGTAGCCGCCTGGGTATTCGTCGTGCGAGCGGTAGACGGCGGACAGGGCATCAGCGTCCTCGGGCGCCAGCGCGGCGAGGCGTTCGCGACTGGCCCGGACCGGCAGCGTCGCGAGCATGGCATAGAACTCCGCCAGCGAGATCCCCATGTGCGCCGGATGGAGATCGCGGAATCGGTCGACGAGCGCCATCTGCTCGGGGAATCGGCGTCGCAACCAGATGAGACCAATACCGTAGCCGGCCACCCGCTCGTTGTACGTGTTCTTCGCGCCGGCAGACTTCTCCGCGGACACGCCGGAGTGACACACCACGACGCGGCAGTCCTCCGGGAACGGGGCATACTCGACGCGCGTCGGCAACAGCTCGATGTGCGAGAGATGGCCCGCCCTGGCGAGGAGGATCACGGCGTGGTCGCCGACGCCCCCACGCAGCCCCACGTACCACTCTGACTCGCCCAGAAGACGGACGAGCAGTTCAGGACTGTGGGTGATGTCGTTGCAGGCCATCGCGGCATAGGCAGCAGCGACCACCAACGCGGACGAGGAGGACAGGCCGGACGCCACGGGCACGTCGCCGTCGACGTAGAGGTCCATCCCCCTGAGGCGACGCAGGTACTGCCCCTTCCGATCGCGTTCCTGCTCCTGCAGGGCGACAAGGGCCGCCTTCACGTAGTCGGACCAGTCGACAGCGCGGCCCTCTGCCTCCCTCCGCGCGCTGACCTCGCGGGTCCAGTCGCTCCAGTTGACCGCCCGATCCGGTAGGATGCCGGCCATCTGGAATTCTCGGGTAGCGAATCGTTCGTCCGAGTTGGCGACACGCACGAGGCCGTCGCGCCGCGCTCTCGCGAGGACGCGCGTCTCGCGGATCGCGATGGGATTCACCGCGCCGCCCTGGTGGTCGATGTGCATCCCGATCAGGTTGACGCGGCCGGGAGCCCGCGCCGCGAAGACGGGGCCACCCGGGCCGTAGTGCGACAGGAATCGCTGAAGCGTGTCCGCGTGCGCGCCGATGTGCAGGCCTCCGCCACGAGCCGATGTCGTCTCGGCGCCCAGAATGACACGGTTCGCGCAGGCGGGGAAGCGGGACCGGCGCCTAGAATCTCGTGGACATGCCGATGAACGGGATCAGCGGGAGTTGGTACAGCGGCTCCTGCTCCGAGTAGTCGTCGCTGTATTCGAGCTGGAACACGTTGCGGCGACTGTACGCGTTGAGGATCTCCAGGTACGCCTCGGCGGGAGCGCCCGCGATGCTGAACAGGCGCGCTACGCGCACGTCCAGCCGGTGAAACGGCGCCAGGCGCCGCGAGTTGAGCGGCCCGAACACCGGCTCGTATTCCACCGTCCCGTCCGCGCCGACGACGGCGTCCGCGCGGACGACCGGCGTGTACGGCAGGCCGGTAGCGTATTGCCACTTGGCGCCGATGTCCCACTTGCCGCCCGGGCGGAAGCTGAACGCCGTCGTCGCGACGTGTGTCTGATCGAAGCTGAACCGACGACGTTCGTCGGCCGGCGTGTCGCGTCGCTCCGAGCGGCCGTACGCGTAACTCACCCAGCCTAGAAACCGGTCCGAGGGCGTGTACTTCGCGAACAGCTCGAGCCCCCGCGCGAACCCATCGCCCTGGTTGAGGTACACCGCGGCCGGGTCGCGCGTCACAAGGTCGTACAGCTCCTTGTAGTAGCCAGCGGCCTTCACGAGCACCTCGTCCGAGAACTGCCGCTCCAGTTCGAGGATGTAATGTGTGGCGCGCGTGCTGGTAACGTCCGGGTTACCCCAGTTCTCGAGGATCTCCGGTGGCTCGGGGCTCTGCCGGTAGACGCCCCACGCCGCGCGGACCGTCGGTCCGGCCTCCCAGTCGTATTCGAGGCTGACCCGCGGGTCGACGCGCGTATCGCCCGTGAGGTTGAAGTATCCGACGCGTCCGCCCAGCGTGAGCGTCAGCCGTTCGCTCATCCGCGCGCGATCCTGCAGGTAGCCCTGAAGCCAGGTGAAGCGCTGCCTACCCTCTGCATGAGCGACGGCCTCCCCGGCGAAGTCGAAGTCAGGGTCGCCCTCCTGCGGCGGCAGCGAGAAGAAGCCGCCGGTGGTCGTGTCGCCCGTCAACAGCTCGTGGCCGACTTCGAGCGTGTGAGATGACGACAGGGGGAACGCGCCGTCCTGCCGCAGCGAATTCAGGTCCTGATCGAGGCGAAGGTAGAACCCCTCGCCGAAGCCCATGTCGATCTCGAACCCGTATTGCGACGCCGTCGTGAGTAGCCGGCCCCGCTCGCCGAAGTCCGACGTCAGCGTGCCGCCCCGGCCGTAGAACCCGTATCGGTAGTGGAACTTGCCGGCGAATTCCGGGTCGTCCGACACGTCGTCCTCCGCGAAGAACAGTTGCATGAAATCCTGCGACGCGAACGTCGTCAGGCGCAGATGCTGTGTGTCGGAAAGGTCGGTCTCCGCCCCTGCCTGGTAGTCCCAGAACCGTGGGAACGCCGTGATCTGCTCGATGTTCACAATCTTCGGGACGATGAGATCCGCGTAGCTACGGCGGCCAGCGACGTACGCGGAGCCGTTCTCTCCAAGAGGCGACTGCATGAACCACTCGGAGAGGAGTGGGTTCACGTCCACGCTGCCTCGGAAGCCGTCGCGACTCTTCGCGCGGGGCGATATGTCGATGATTGCCTGCGCCTCGCCGAACTGAGCGCCGAACCCACCTGCGTGGACGTCCACGCGGTCGATGATGTCCGAGCTGATCGTCGATGTGAGGCCGCCGAAGTGGTAGGGGTACCCCAGCAGAATGCGGTCGAAGTAGAAGCGATTCTCCTCGGCGCTTCCGCCTCGGACGAACAGCTCGCCACTCATGTCCATCGGGGACGAGATCCCGGGCATTACGCTCAACGCCTTCAGGACGTCGCCCGTCGTGCCGGGGACCCGCGCGATGTCCGCGCCGGTCATGGTCTTCTGGCCCGGCCCTGGCGCGGCCGCCCCGGCCAGGGGCCCGGACCTGGGCGCGTCCGACTCGCGACGGGTTACGCGGCTCTGGCGGGCTGGCGCCGCGAAGGGGGCGGCGGCTGTCAGCGCGGTCGAGACGCGCACGCCCTCGACCTCACGCGTCGACTCCGGCGGCGGCGCCGTCGTCGCGACCGCGCTCAGCGCCTGCTTGGGCATGGCCTCGAACTGCTTCACGGGGCGTGCGACGTATTCGACCGTCGCGGCTGCCGCCCCGTCCCGTCCACCCGAGGATGGCGCTGAGGCGGCATAACCGTCGTTTACCATCGGCAGCGCGACCGCGTCCCCGATGTTGCGGCGGGCGACGACGGGCGTGGGCGAGGGAGCTGCGTTCTCGGCGGACATTTGTGGCGGCTTCTTCGGGCGGCGCATCGTACGGCGCTCGGGTGAGGTCCTGGGGAACTCGACGGCGAGGAAGCCCTCCTCGCGCGCGTCGCGAGCGCGAACCGTCAGAAACTCGAACAGGAGCGCCAGCGCCAGGACGACATGGGCGATCAGCGAGAACACCAGCGCACGCCGTCCGGCCGTGGGGGTACCCCGCGCGCCCAGCTTGTTCACCACTTCCCGTCTCCTCGCTCGCGGCGACGCGATGCGCGCCTCGCGGGACAGTCCTGCAACGCCATCTCGACATCCCCGGTTGACGACGGCCCGCCGGTCGTCTCCGGTGCACAGAGACAGTGTCGCCAGGGCCATGACGGTTCACGGTATCGGCGTGCGGCAGCGAGGCGCGCTGAGGAGCCGCCTACTTCGGCAGGGCCGCCAGGATATCGGCCGCCGTGGCGCGCTCCTCCATCGGCCAGCCACGCCCGACGTGGGCGTATCGAAGGACGCCCGCCTTATCCACGACGAACGCGGACGGGAGACTCACCCACTCGTCGTGTACGACGATCTGCTTCGCGACGCCGTACCTCGCGGACACCCACGCCGTCGGGTCGGACAGGAAGGTGAAGGGCGAATCGAGCTTGTCACGCCAGTCGCGCACCCGGAACGTCTCCTGCGCGTCGATCACGAGAACGGCGGCGTCCCCTTCGACGAACCGGTCGTGAGCTTCCTGGAGTTGGACCAACTCCCTGTTGCACACCGGTCACCAATCCGCCAAGAGCGAGATAATCACCACATTCTTGCGCCCACGGTAGTCGGAAAGCCGGACGGTGACGCCGTCCGCGTCGCGCAGCGCGAAGTCGGGAGCCGGCTCGCCCACGACGGCGGAGGCGATGGGCGTGTCGTCCCAGGTGTCGAGGGCCAGCTCGCGGAGTGAATCGCCGACGCCTTCGCCAGAGACCGTGCGGGGCAGAGCCCAGGCGGCGGCCTCGCGTATGTATCTGTTGGTGTCCTCGGCAGCCGCTCTGACGACGGCCTCGCCCTCGCGCGCGCCGAGACGTCCTAGCGCCTCGACGGCCATCAGCCGCGCGGCGGCGTAGTCGTCCTCGCCGGCGATGCGGATCAGCGGCGCCACCGCGGCCCCGTCATTCAGGTAGCCCAGAACATGCGCCGCCAACAGACGCACGTGCCCGCTGTCGTCCGAGCACGCGTCCACGAGCGCGGGCAGCGCATCTGCTCCGAGTGTCACGAGGTCTCGCTCCACACGGATGCGCGTCTGCCATGCAGTATCGGACAGATCCTTGTCCTGCCCGACCTCGCGCGAATCCCAGTCGATGCGCCGGAACTCTCCCAGCAAGCTGGCGGCGTCCTCCGCAGCGATCGACGACACCGCCACGGTGGCGACAGCGATCGCGACCGCGGCCCATAGCAGTGTCCGCCCCATTCCAATCCTCCCCATGTCGACGCGGCGCCGGTGGCGGCCCGCACTGCCTATCATATGGCGATTCTCCCCCCGCAAGCCACCGTCGCGTCCGGCCGTGTAGCAGACGTTGCACGCCTGCGCTAGGATAGAGTTGCGTCGGCGCCGCGCAGAGGCCGCCGTACGCGAGGAGCATAGGCGTTGTATATCGTCGACCTTGACGTGAGTCAGTTGGCCTACCTGGGGCAAGCGGCCTTCGCGATGGTCCTGGGTGGGCTCATCGGTTGGGAACGCGATCGGTCGGGCAAGCCCGCCGGGCTGCGCACACACATGCTGGTGGCGGGATCCGCGTCGTTGCTGGTTAGCCTGTCGCATATCGGCATTCGGGTGTTCGAGGCTCAGCTAGGCAGGGCCATCGCGGGCGGCGATCCGATACGCGTAGTGCAGACGATCATCACCGGGTTCAGCGTGGTCGGCGCGGGCACGATCATCGGGGCGCGCGGGCAGATTCTCGGCTTGACGACGGCCACGTCGATCCTGTTCGTCGCGGCCATCGGAATATGCGTCGGTCTCGGCCAGGTGCTCCTGGCGGCCGGCGCGACCGTATTGGGGCTTGTCGTGCTACGCCTCCTGGGCGCGCTGGAGAGGCGCTACTGGGGCGACGCCGACCCGCCAGGCGACCCGTAGCGGCGCGCGCCGCACACCTCGCATAGGAGACGTATGCGGCCACCCAGCTCTTCACTGATGGCAGGCGTCGCGCTGTGCGCGGCCGTGATTTGGGGGTTGCTGGTCGCCGCGGCCCCAGTCCAAGCTGCTGCGGCCAGCGGCGATGCCGCGCCACGCTCCCTGGCCTTCCCCGGCGCCGAGG
>NYZG01000075.1 GCA_002687025.1 Candidatus Poribacteria bacterium | reverse complement strand
GATGAGTTCGTGCTCGAAGTTTGACCGGGCACCCGTATCCGCCGCGTTCGTGAGGTAGAAGTCCTCGTTCGTGTTCACGTTGTAGCCAGCGCGCGCGTGCATGTAGAAGCGATCCGCGATGTCGCGGGCCCGGTAGCGGGCGTAGTAGTCCTGGTGGCTGTTCGTGGAGTACGTCCCGTGGACGGTGAGGTCCGAATCTCGCGCGCCGATATCGCGGATCTTGAGGCGCAGCCCTCCCGCGAAGCCAGGACGTGAGCCATACGAAACGATCGGACTGAGCGGCTCCCGGAAGATGGCTTTGAGACGCTGAGGCAACCGCGTCCTGTCAACGCCGATCATCGAGTACTTGAGCGTCAGACCGAGGACGCCCAGCGGAAGCTGGACCAGCTTGCCCGGGAGGTCGATGATGTGGTCGCGGGTGGACGTCTCCTGCACCCGTTCCCGGCGGGCTTGTAGTCCCTGCTCCTCGTTGCTTTGGGCCATCGCCGGAGCGGCCGCGAGCAGCGCGCACGCGATCGCCCACGCCCCGGCTGTCGGCCGCAGGCGCCTAAGTCGTCTCATCACGCGTCAACTCCTCGAATCGTCGTCCTGCGTAGCGCACGGTGGCGATCCAGCCGACCAGTATCGCGGCCGTCACTAACGACAACCACCGCACGCCGCCGAAGTCCGTGAACACGGTGGTGACACCGATGCTTATGGCGACCGCTACGCCCTTCGCGATCCTCTGCAGGAGCATGTCGATGAACGCCTTCGCCTTGTACTTCTCGTCTCGCGAGGTCGGCACGTAGAGCGCCTCGCGCGCCGACTGGTTGATCGAGTAGCTGAAGGCGTTGTCCGCGGGGTTCAGCGCGCTGCCGATCCACAGTATGGGCGCCGCAAGGAACGCGAGGGAAGCGGCGAGAGCGGCGGCCGGGAGCACGAGCAGCGCGCCGCCGATGTTGAATCTCCGCATTATCGCGCTGGTAAGGAAGAGCTGAATGACCATCGCCGCGTTGAGCGTGAACGCATAGACGATATCCAGGTGACGCCCGAACGCGTCGCCATCGGCGGTGTAGTGGACCAGCGTTGCGGTGAACTGGAAGTCCATGATGGTGGAGACGATCTCGTACATCCCAACGATGCCCACTATCGCCAGGAGATAGCGGGAGGAAAACACGAGCCGCGCGCCCTCGATGGCGGGGTTCCCCGTCGGCTTCGCCGTGTCCTCGGCGGGTTCCGCTTCCGCCGTCGGGGCAGCACGCGCCCGATCCCCGATTCTCCCGGCCGCCTGGGCCAGGGCCGCGATTACGCCTGCCACGACCGCGAGCGTCACCAGCCACCCGGTGTTGGACATATCCGACCCGACCGTGGCGCGCACGATGGAGGCGAACGACCCGCCCACGACTCCGCCGAAGCCCACGACTCCGTACAGGCGCTTCGCGCCGTCCGAGTCGACGCTGTCGTTCAGGAAGGCGAAGAACGTGACTACCATCACGGTGCTGAACAGGTCGCCGAACAGATAGAAGGACCAGATGACCAGGTGCTGCCCCGGCACGCTCAGGTCGGTTGGAAGCAGGGGGATGTAGGCCAGGTAGCACGCGGCAAAGAACGCCGCGAAGATCGTCGTCAGCTGCTGTCGAACGAAGCGCCGGGCAAGCCACGTGAACACGACCATCGCGATGGCGGCGACGAGCATGTTCAGGAGCTTGGCGTAGAGCTCCGCCGTTGGCCCGCCGATGTGTCGGCCCGCGAGGGTTAGCCCATCTTGCGCGGCGGGGTGGTAATAGCCGATGAACAGGGACTTCTTGATCGGCTTCAGCACCCAGAAGCTCGTGATGACGAGGAAGAAGTAGGACGCCATCAGAAGCGCGGTGGGAAGCTCGTCCCGCCGTATAGCGAAGATGCGTTTGAGCGGATTGCCCATGTGTGCCCCACGTCGGACATGCCTGACAGGAAGTGCGCGAGCCGGGGCATCTTAACACGCCGGATCGGTTGTCCCAAGTGGGCGGCCGCGTTGGGACGTCGAAACGGGGCGTTGGTAGGGGTCGGAACGTCTGCGAGCGGCCTCCCGCCATGTCGACAGGCGGGGAGTCGGTCGCGCGCTGCCTGATCCTTGACCGAAGCGCGTCCGACCAGGAGAATCACCGGGAACGGGAGCCAGGAGAAGACATGAAGATCACCGAGGTACGCATTACGGAGCAGCGCCGCGCGGAGCTTGTGGACGGGACGTTGGACGCGAAGGTAGGGCCGGGCGACCTGCTGATCCGCACCGAACACAGCGGCGTCAGCTCCGGCACGGAGCTCGCCGTATACACGGGACTGCATCAGTGGATCGCCGACCCGAACTACCCGGATTGGGCATTCCCGTTCCCCGCCGGATATAGCGCGTGCGGGGTGATCGAAGAAATCGGCGATGGCGTCAGTTCGTTCTCCGTCGGGCAGCGGGTGGTGATCCCCGGCAAGCACAGATCGCACGCGATTCACCCGGCCGTCGCGGTCGAGCCGACCGATGGATGCTGGCTCGTGCCCGACGGCGTGCCGTCCGAGGTCGCGGCGTTCGGCTGCATCATCCGCTATGGATGGGGCGCCGCCGCGCGCGTGGGGACGACGATGGGGCGTAGCGTCTTCGTGCAAGGCCTCGGGATCGTAGGGCAGGGAGCCGTCCGAGCGTTCGCCGCAGCGGGGGCATACCCGGTCATCGGCCTCGATCCCATGGCCAACCGCCGCGACACCGCGTTGTCGGGCGGCGCGACGGCATGCCTCGACCCGACCGACGGCGGCTTCGCGGACACGGCCAGCAAACTCCTCGGTGGCGAGCCGCTTGCCGACATCGTCGCGGACGCGTCGGGCGCTCCGGCCGGGGTGGTGCAGGCGATGTCGCTGACGCAGGAGGGTGGGCAGTGCGTCATCGTCGGCTCGCCACGTGGTCTCGCGGACGCGGTGAACTTCTACCCCGACCTTCACAAGCGCTGCATCGAGGTGATCGGCGCCCACGGCGACTATCTCTGGTGGAATCTCGGGGCGCGCCTCGGATGGGACGTGGACAAGGCGATGAACTGGATATTGTGCCAATTCGGGACAGGGCGAATGGTGGCCGGCGACGTGCCCACCGCGACGTTCGCGCCGTCCGAGGCGCAATCCGTCTATGACATGCTGCTGAACGACAAGGACCGGATCGTGTCCGCGGCGTTCGACTGGTCGCGGGACTGAGCGGGTAGCCGCGCGGAGTCGGGCCCTACCGCTGAAGAAGCCCCAGCACGTGCGTGTAGAAGGCCGCCTTGTCGGCGAAACTCATCACGACATCGACCGCGCGGCCCGCGTCGTCCGAGTATATCGTGCCCTGGTAGTACCCCTCTGTCAGGATGTCGAGGCGCATCGTCCGCGGCGTGTCGAAGAGGCCCGGCTGCGTGAGGTAGCAGACCGAGGTGACGTCCCACATGCTGTAGAACGGCTCGGAGGACACAATCGAGTAGGCGTCGAACGCGAGACGCGAGTAGCGGCAGGTTGCGGCTTGCTGCTGCAACGCGCTCATGAACTCCTTCGTGATGACCGCGTCGTTGGTGACGTTCAGCGGGAACATGACGATAGGAAACGACGTGTTCCTGAAGACCCAGTCGACGGCGAGGGGATCCCAGAAGGCGTTCCACTCCGCGTAGGGATTCGCGACAGTCGTCGGCAGCGTTTTCGGGTCGAGGTTGCCCTGAATTAGGTCGACGGCGCCGCCCATCCAGATCACACGCTCGATCGCGGTCGCGCGATCGGGGCGCTCGCCGAGCACCGTGGCAACCGGCGTGAATGGACAGTTGACGACCAGAGTGAACTGCTCCCCCTGGGCCAGAGATCGATCGAGCGCGGCGCCGAGCAGTGCGTCGCCGTCGGGATAGTTCAGACCTTCGCCGGTGGGCGGTATACCCGGCCGGGGGCTCGACGCATGAGGGTCCGCGTCGCCGGGAGGGTACCAGGGCCAGTTCGGGTTGGCGGGATAGCCGCTCAGGTCGGCGATCTCGCCCATTGCCACGCAATCGGATCGGTACGGCCATGGGAAGGGGTTGACCCCCCGCGCGGCGCTGAGCCCCAGGGGTATGTCGGCGCCCAGGAACTGATTGAGCTTCCAGGCGGTGTTCATCGCAGGGCCGCCTATGCAGTCGGCGTCGACGATGACATTCGCCTGGAGAGCGTAGCCGGGCATCACCGTGAGGAGGACCGAGGCGATGTACTCGTCGATCGCGGCGTCTTGGACGTAGACCGTGGATCTGTCGGCCATGTTGGTCTCCTCCCGTACAGAGTCTTGTGGAGCAGGTCGCCGTGCGCGGTGATGTCTTCCTCCTCGTCGCGGACGGGGGATGCCATCGCCCGTTTATCGCATATAGCTGAGTTGCGTTCTACTCCCGGCCACCCGATGCAAGTATACGCCAACGCCGTGAATGCCTGCCCTAGCGGCGCATCCAGGTTCTCGAGGCCACGGCGACTATCTTTGGTCGAATCTCGGGCCACGCCTTGGATGGGCCGTAGACAAGGCTATGAATTGGATATTGTGCCAATTCGGGACCGGGCGAATGGTCGCCGACGGCGTGTCGAGGGCGACGGTCGCGCCGTCCGAGGCGCAATCCATCTGTGACATGCTGCTGAGTGACGAGGATCGAATCGTGTCCGCGGCGTTCGACTGGTCGCGGGTCTGAGGAGAGTTCGACATGCTGCTACTGGCCGACGCCGCCGCGACGGAATACGTCATCACGCTCGCCCGCGAGGCCTCCGCGCCCGAGAACCACGCCGCGGCCGAGCTGTCGCGGCTGCTGGGCGAGATCAGCGGCGCGGAGTTCACGATCACGCTGCCCGAGGACGCGGGCGACGCGCCACGCATCGCCGTCGGCCCCGAAGCCGCGGCCGAAGCGGGCGTCGCGCCACAAGCCCTCGAAGGGCTGGGCGACGATGGCATTCTCATGCGTGTCGTCGGGTCGAATCTCGCGCTTACCGGCGGCGATGGCGCGCCGCGAGGCACGTTGTACGCCGTGTACACGTTCTTGGAGGAGCATCTCGACTGCCGTTGGTGGTCCTCGAAGGTGAGGCACATCCCCAAGCGCGTACGCGTCGAGATCGACGACATCGACGAACGCTTCGTCCCCATCCTCGAATACCGCGAGTCGTTCTGGTACGACGCGTTCGACGGCGACTGGGCCGTGCGCAACAAGTCCAACGGCAACTCAGTCCGCACGGACGAGGCGCGCGGGGGGCATCACACCTACAAGGGATTCGTCCACACGTTCTTTCCCCTCGTGCCGCCGGCGGAGCATTTCGACGCGCACCCCGAGTGGTACTCAGAGATCGAGGGCGAACGGAAGCACGACCGCGCGCAGTTGTGCCTCACCAACGCGGAGCTGCTGGCGTTCACCATCGGCAAGGTCGAGGAGTGGCTGAGAGAATCTCCCGAGGCGACGATCATCTCCGTGTCGCAGAACGATTGGCACGGCGCGTGCACGTGCGAGAACTGCGCCGCCGTCGACGAGGAAGAGGGCGGTCACGCCGGGACGATGCTCCGATTCGTGAACGCCGTCGCGGAGGCGATCGAGGACGAGTTTCCACACGTCGCGGTGTCCACACTGGCGTATCAGTACACTCGGAAGCCGCCGAAGCTCGTCAAGCCGCGGGACAACGTCATCGTGCGGCTGTGCAGCATCGAGTGCAACTTCGCCGAGCCGCTCACGCACGACAGCAACCGGACGTTCCGGGACGACATCGTCGGCTGGTCGAAGATCTGCGACCGGCTGTATATCTGGGACTACACGACTGACTTCCGCCATTACGTGCAGCCGCATCCCAACTACTACGTGCTTGGCGACAACATCCGCTTCTTCGTCGAGCATGGGGTAAAGGGCATCTTCGAGCAGGGGGCGTACCAGTCGTACGGCTCCGAGATGGCGGAGATGCGCGCCTGGGTGCTCGCCAAGCTCCTCTGGGATCCGTATCAGGACGATCACGCGCTGATCCAGGAGTTCCTCGGCGGCTATTTCGGGCGCGCCGCTGGGCACATCGACGCGCATCTGCGTAGCGTCCACGCCTCCGCCAAGGAGGTGGGCAAGCCGATCGGGTGCTTTGCGGGGCAGGACGCCGAGTTCCTCACGCCGGACCTGCTGCTGGAGTCGATGCGGAACCTCGAAGCCGCGGCCCAGGCGGTCGTCGGGAGCGAGGAACTGAGCGCCCGGGTCGCCGTCGCGACGCTGCCCGTGTGGTACGTGTCGTTGCTGCGGTGGGACGAAGTACGAGCCCGCGCGGACGAGACGGGCCAGGCGTGGCTCATGCCCGACGACAAGGCCGCCGCGATCGACGCCTTCGAGGAAATCTGGACGGCCAAGGAGATGACGCTGCTCGCCGAGTGGGGCGAGCGGAACATCGCGTGGCTGCGCTCGGAAGTTCTAGGCGAGTAGCGCGCGCCAAGATCGCGCCGGCGCCGTCACGCGCTTCGTGTCGTCGCCACGAGTGTATGCACGACGAGCGTATGGGCAACGCGGTCGCCCAGCCGCTGACGACGGCCCGAGAGCATGAACAGCACGTCGATGAGGCCGAGGAACAGGAACGCGTTCCGAAGCACGGACTGACCGAAGCCGCACGGCTTCCCGGTGCGCTCGTCGATCGCCTGTATCCGCATGAGGATCTTGCCGAGGCTCTGACCGTTCGGCAGGCCGTCCTGCAGCAGGAAGTACAGGACCGCGCCGACGACCGGCAGCATCAGCACGCGCTCCGGCAACGGCACGCCAAGGTTGTTCACGATCGCCAGCGGGACGATGAAGATGACGCAGGCGGCCAACTCGTCCAGAAACTGCGCCCAGAACCGCGTGGACGGACGCGCCAAGAGGTGGGGCTCGTCCGCGATGACGACCGTTCCGTCCGGCATGGCCCCGGTATCCTGCGTGCGAGATGACCTGCGCGCGACGCGGCACGACTATATCGGCCGCCCGCGGCGACGGCAACGCGGCCGACCGCGTCCCGGCGATGCGCCATGTTGTGGTGGCGTCCCGAGGACTTCATCCTATCCTTCCCCTGCGACGGGTCAGGTGTGGCCCATGCCCGACGACAGGGCCGTGGCGACCGACGCCTTCGAGGAGACATGGACGGCCAAGGAGATCACGATACTCGCCGAGTCGGGCGGGCGGGCGGGACGTCGCCTGACTCGGCTCGGAACGCCTCGGCGAGTGGCGGCAGCAATGAGAATATCAGG
>NYZG01000074.1 GCA_002687025.1 Candidatus Poribacteria bacterium | reverse complement strand
TGCCGCTGCTGGAGGACCGCGCTCGGACGCCCGGATACACGCGCCTGGTCGGTTCGACGCTGGACGCCGCGGGCCTCGCGTTCGACCACGACTTGCTTGAGGTCGGGTGCGGCCCCGGCTCACTGCTGCGGTGGGTCGTGGACGCGAAGCGTGTGCGAAGCGTTGTCGGCGTCGACATCAACGACTATCTGTTGGAAGAGGCGCGACGGCAGGCCGACCGACAGGGGTTGGGCGACGCGATCGACCTACGCCACGGGAACGCGGAGGAGTTGCCGTTTCCCGACGCGCGCTTCGACATCACGTTCTCTTCCACCGTCATGGAGGAGGTCGACGCGGATCGCATGCTCGCAGAGATGATCCGCGTGACGCGGCCCGGCGGGAAGGTCGTCGTGATCGTGCGATCGGTCGACATCCCTTGGGTGGTGAACGCGGGGTTGCCGCCGGAGCTGAAGGCGCGCGTCGAGGCCGCGAGCGGGGGCGTCGCCAAGCGCGGGTGCGCCGACGCGAGCCTATACCGCCGCTTCACCGACGCCGGCCTCCGCGAGACGCTCATTGCCCCGCAGTTCCTGCCGATCCAGGCGGGAGACGGCCGCGGCATACTGATGCGGCGCGTTCTGGAGGGCATGGCGTCCACGCTGGACCGCGACGACGCGGCCGTGTTCACTCAATCCGTCGCCCAGGCGAGAGACGTCGGACTGCTGTCCGTCGCGTGGCCGCACCACTGTGCCGTAGGCGCAAAGCCGGAGTGAGCACCGAGTGATGTACCTCGGAATCGCCGTCCTGCTCGCGACGACGGCCGACACGCGAACGACACACGTCCATACCGCGGAGGGGCTCGTGGCGGCCGTGCGCTCCGCGGCCGACGGCGACACCATCCTCATCGGCGAGGGCACATACGACCTGCCGAGGTCCCTATGGATCGAGAGCAAGAGCCACCTGACGCTGAGGGGCGCCCCCGAGGACGCGACGAAGGTCGTGCTCAGAGGCGGCGGATGGCAGGGCGGCGACCCGAAAGACGTGATCGTCGTCCGGGGCTCGGATCATGTGACCATCTCGCACCTGACGATTGCCGAGGCGCGGCTTTACGGCGTGAAGGTCGAGGGCGTCGACGGCCTGCGGAACCCGTCGGAGATCCACATCGACCACTGCCGTTTCATCGACGTCGGGACGCGCGCAGTCAAAGGAACCGCGACGCAGGACGGCTTGCACATGGACGGCGGCTCCGTGCGCCACTGCTACTTCGAGAATACTCGCACGCCGGACGCCGACTGGCTCTTCGACGGCGACTACGTGTCGTCCATCGACATGATGTACCTGGACGGCTGGACGTTCGCGGACAACGAGTTCAGGAACATCAAGGGAGCCAACGGCGGCGGCCGCGGCGCCATCTTCATCTGGAACCAGAGCCGGCGCGTGATCGTGGAGCGGAATCGCTTCGTCGGCTGCGATCGGAGCATCGCGTTCGGGAATCCGTCGGAGCCGACGAACTACGAGGACGGCACGCTGCACAACTACGACGGGATCATCCGCAACAACGTCATCGTCGCCGGCGCCGACAAGGGGATCGAGCTCGTGTGGCTGGAGAACGTCCTTGTCGCGCACAACAGCGTCTACTGTCCCATCCCGAGGTCGCGCGGCATCCATGCCTTCCAGCGCGTTCATGGCCTGCGGATGGTGAACAACCTCGTGCACGGGCGCGTCGAGACGGAGGGCGATGTCACCGACGAGGGCAACGTCGTCGGTGACATCGCGGGGTACTTCGTCGATGCGGCGGCCGGGGACCTGCGCCTGACGGACGACGCGCTCGACGCGTTCGGAGCGGGGAGTCGCGTCGACGCGGCGGCCGCGGACATCAAGGGCGTCGCCCGGGGCGATCGGGTTGACATCGGAGCGCATCAGAGGCCGTAGGCCCGCGCGGGCCGGAACAACCAGGAGACGGAATGAAGGGACTCGCGAAGCTGGCCCGCGGACATGGCAACGTCGGCCTGATGGACGCCGCCGACCCGACGGCGATTCCGGGACATGTCGTGATCGAGGTGGCGGCGTGTGGCGTGTGTGGCACGGACATCCACATCCACGACGACGAGTTCCCGACCGTGCCTCCAGTCATCATGGGACACGAACTCGCGGGCGTCGTCACCGAGGTCGGCAAGGGCGTCACGCGTTGCGGGCCCGGCGACCGAGTCACCTCCGAGACGTATTTCCACGTCTGCGGCTGGTGCGACCACTGCAGGGACGGGCGCGCAAACCTGTGCGCGGAGCGGAAGTCGATCGGCAGCGGCGTAAACGGCGCGTTCGCGCGGTACGTGCTCGTGCCGGCCCAGAACGTGCACGCGCTCCCAGACGGATCGAGCCTGGAAGCGGGGGCGCTCACGGAGCCGTTGGCGTGCTGCGTCCATGCTGTCGAGATGACGAAGGTCGAGCCGAGTGATGTCGCGGTGATCTCCGGCCCCGGCGCGATCGGCCTGCTGACACTACAGGTCGTGCGCGCTGCCGGCGCTACAACGGTCGTGCTGGGAACCTCGGCCGACGAGCACCGGCTCGCAGTCGCGCGGCGTCTCGGCGCCGATCACACGCTGAACGTGGATGAGATCGATCCTACAGCCATGGTCCGAGACATGACGGGCGGATACGGCGCGGACATCGTCTTCGAGTGCTCCGGCGCCGCGCGATCGGCGGCGACGTGCCTCGACCTCGTGCGACGGCGCGGCCGGTACGCGCAGATCGGACTGTTCGGCAAGCCCATCTCGTGGGATCTGGAGCAGGTGTGCTACAAGGAGCTCGCGGTGAGCGGCAGCAACGCCACCGTCCCCAGCGCGTGGCGGAAGGCGCTTGCGCTCATGCGCAACGGGAAGGTGGACACGGCCGCGCTCATCTCGGACAGGTACGCATTGGAGGACTGGCGGCAGGCGTTCGATGTCTTCGCCGCGCGTAGTGGGCTGAAGACGCTGCTCGATCCGCGGGCGTGACCGCCCGACGGAGCCAGCCGAGGTCTACTCGCCCTCGACGTACGGACGCATCCCAGCATCGCCGGGATGGAACCCGGGCGGGAACTTGGTCCCTGGGTTGTAGACGGCGCGGTGCAGCCTTGCTTCCGCGAGGACCGTGCCGGACAGGTCCGCGTTGCGCAGATCGGCCTCGGTCAGGTCCACCCAGAGCACGAATGCCCCGTGCAGATTGGCGTGCCGCATGCTGGCGCCACGCAGCATCGTCCCGTGTAGGAACGCCGACTGCATGTTGGCTCCGTCCAGGATGGCTCCGCGCAGGCTGGCGTTGTACAGTGTGGCCCCCGAGAGGTCCACGTTGTCGAGGTACGCGCCGTCCATGTAGGCCCCGCTGAGGTCCGCCTGGCTCAGGTCGGCCTCCTGCAGGTGTGACTCGCGGAGATCGGCCCACTTGAGGTTCGCGGCCGCGAGTGATGCGTGGGGGGCGATCCGGTATCCGGGCACCTTGTCCGGGCGCACGAGACCAGGGAACCGCGTCGCATCGTCGTAGAGGATGCCGCGCACCTTGATGCCCTTGAGCATGGCGCCGCGCAGGTCCGTGTCCCTCAGGTCCGCGTTGCGGAGGTCGGCTCCCTCGAGGTTCGTCTCGTGAAGGTCCGCGCGTCGCAGATCCACGCCGCGCAGGTCGATGCCGCGGAGGTCCTCGCCCGGTCCGATCAGGCGCGCGCCGGCGACGCGGAGGTCGAGTTCCTCGGGCGTCTTGGTCTCCGCGTCGTACAGGGCGCCCTCGAATCGGGCTCGGTAGAAGTCCACGCCGGTCATGTCCGCGCCTCGCAGGTCGGCTGCGCGCAGGTCCGCCGCCTGGATGTACGCCTCCGTGAGATCGGCCCCATGCAGGCGCGCCTTGCCGAGGAACGCCTCCCACATCATGGCCCTCTGGAGGTTGACGCCGTCCATGCGGGCTCCGCGCATATCCGTGGCGTGCATCTGCGCGTCGCGCATCTTGGCGCCCATCAGGTGCGCGTGGCGTAAGTCGGTCGCGGTCAGGTAAGCCCCCTCCAGGTCGACCCACTCGACGCTGGCATCGGTCAGCTCCGCGCCGTGGAGGTCCGCTCCCTGCATGATGCAACCGCGGAGAACGGCTCGCGTCAGCAGCGTTCCCCTGAGCTTCGCGTAACGCAGGTTGGCGCCATGCAGGTAGCCGTCGGTGAGGAAGGCGTGGTCCAGGTTGACGCCCGACAGGTTCGAGAGAGCCAGGTTGGCGCTCACGAGGTTGCAGCCGTGCAGGTCGGCGCCGCCGAAGTTCGTGTCGGACAGCACCGCGCCCGACAAGTTCTGCTTGCGCAGGTCGACGCCGCCGAGGTCGGCGCCCCGGAGCGTGGCCGGGTCGAAGTCCCGAGGGCGCCACCCTCGGCTCTCCGACCTGGTCGGCGCGGTCTGCGCGTCTGCCATCCATCTGCCTCTGTCATGTGCTCACACGCCGGCCGCCGCAGCGCGCCGGTTCGGCCGGGCATTGCCAATGTTACTGCGCTTCCGGTCGTCGGCCATGCGGAGGGCGCTGTGACCCTTGCCCGTGCACGAAGTCTGTGTGGGTCGCCGTCGCCACGCCCGTCTACCTACAGGCGCGAAACCCGGGCGGGCAGACCAATACGGCGAGGAGACATGGGCATGACACGCGATCGCGACACGGCCTCGATTCGGAGACGCATCGCCCTTGTGGCGTTGCTGGCAGCGCCGATCGCGCTGTGCGGGGCGCCCGCGCGGGCGGTCACCGGCGATGGCATTGCGTACGTCCAAGGCGGAAGCATCTGGTATCTCGACGCAGGAGCGCCCGTACGCCTAACCGACGATGCATTCGCGGACACGAGCCCGTCGTGGTGACCCGACCGCACGCAGGTCGCGTTCAGCTCGGCGTTACGCGACGGCTCCGCTACGCGCTGCATCTGGACGGTCGAGGTCGGCACTGGGAACTACGCACAGATCACGAACGACGATGCCGATGACGACCAACCCGCGTGGTCCGCAGATGGCGCCGAAATAGCGTACCGGTCCCGGCCGTTGGCGGCCGGCTCCGTGGCGTCGATCTGGACTGTAGATGTCGCCTCGCGCGTCCAGACGCAGCGAACCGACGACATAGCGGAGGACGATGAGCCCGCATGGTCGCCCGACGGCTCGACCGTCGCCTTCGCCTCCTACTCGCGTGGGGCCGTCGCTGGTGCGTCCATCTGGGTCCTAGACTTGGCTGGTGGGGATGTGGAAGAGATGACGATCGGTGGAACGGCCGACCACAACCCGGCGTGGTCCCCCGACGGCGCGCAGATTGCGTTCTCCTCGCAGCGCATCACCGACTCCTGGTCAGTCACGGCGGTCGACGTGGTCACGCGGGATATGACGCGACTCACCGACGACTCGAACAACGTCTTTGACGCAACGTGGTCGCCGGATGGAACGGCCGTCGCGTTTCGGTCCGGCACTGCTATCGTGGTGAAGGATCTGACCGTCCCGTTGGCCGAAGGGTACACCACAGTGGTCGAGGGGACGGGCGGAGACGCCATGCCGAATTGGTCGACTCCAACGCTGGTAGCGTCTCCCCCGACTGGCGCTGCGACTGTCACCGTAGGCGACACTCAAGGCCGAGCTGGCGGAACCGTAAGCGTGCCGATCGAGACTACGGACGTGACCGGGCTCGATCTCATCGGCGTCACGGTCACGCTGACGTACGACCCATCGCTTCTCACGCCTACGGATGACGGCGTGTCCACAACCGCAGCCACGCTCGGGCCCGTACTCGCCGACGCCGGGACGTGGATCGTCGAGCAGAACGTCCCGACGCCAGGTCAGTTGTATGTCGCGCTGGCGGGAGACGCGGCCGCGGGGAGCGGCGTGCTGCTCAGCGTGGCGTTCGACATCGCCGTCGGAGCTGCCGCGGGGGCGACGAGCCCCCTGATGCTCACGCAGAGCAGCCTGAACGAGGGCGAGATCGCGACGACGGCGGTCGACGGCACGTTCAGCGTCCTGACGCTCGTATACGGCGACGTGACGGGCAACGGCGCCGCGACGTCGTTCGACGCGGCGTGGGTGCTGGACTACGTCGCCAACGCCGCGCTCGGGCCAGCCTTCATCGTGCCGTTCGGCATCGAGGAGTCGGCGCCGACATGGTCGGCAACGCCCGTGACGGCCGAGGTGGCGTTCGAAGTCGCTGACGTGGACGCCGACGCGGCGCTCACGGCAATGGACGCGGCGCTCATCCTGCGGTACGACGTACAACTGATTGCGAGCTTCCCAGCGGAGACGCCCGCGGCCCCGACGCGCGTGGCGGGCCCCGTCGCGTACACGATTCGCGGCGCGTCCACGAGGCTGCGTCCCGGCGTGCGGACGATCGTGTCCCTGGACGCCGAAGCGGTCGACAGCCTGTATGCGGGCGAGGCCCGTATCGACTTCGATCCCACTACCCTCCGCCTTGTGGATGTGAGGATAGGCGACGCAGCCGAGGGCGCAGGACGCCGGCTGGTGGCGCATCGAGTCGGGGACGGCCAGGTCGCCGCGGCGTTCGCATCGGCCCGTCCGCTGCGTGGCGACGGATCGCGGCTGGAGTTCGAGTTCGAGGTCGCACCCACGTTGCGCGAGCGCTCGGCTGGTGAGATCAGGGCATCGCGCGTGCGCCTGAACGGCGTCCCGACGGCGTCGCAGATCGGCTATGCGTACTCGGTCGAGCCGTATGCCTTCCGCCTCATGGCGAACTACCCGAACCCGTTCAACCCCGAGACGTGGATTCCGTTCGAGTTGGCCGAGGATGCCCACGTGACGCTACGCATCTACGACCTCGCAGGCGGCCTCGTCCGATCGCTCGATGTTGGCCGTCGCCCCGCGGGCGAGCACGTCGACAGGACACGCGCGGCCCATTGGGACGGGCGGAACGCCGCCGGCGAGCAGGTGTCCAGCGGCGTCTACGCCTACGAGCTACGGGCCGGCGAACACCGCGAGCTGCGGCGTATGGTCGTCAGGAAGTAGCCGTCACTGCGAAGACGACAGCAGTGGGGGCGCCGGCGAAAGTGAATCGGCCGCCGCGGGCGGAAACGGCGACCATGCTGAGGAGCCGTCCTGGTAGTACGCGCCAGTCGTCACCCGCCGGATGTCGCTGCCGTCGGGGAACATCGAGAAGTGCTGGCTCCCACCTTCGCGGTCGGACTGAAACAGGATGCGCGTCCCGTCTGGGGAGAACGACGCAAACGTGTCCTCCCCGGCATAGTCGGTCATGCGTGTCTGGCCGGCGCCGTCGGCATGCATCGTGTAGATCTCGCTGTTGCCGTCGCGAAACGACTGGAAGGCGACACGTGCGCCGTCCGGCGAAAACGACGGGAGATGGTCGTTCGCATCGCTGTTCGTGAGGTTGGTCAGCCTGCCGCCGTCGGCGTCCACTACATAGATGTCGGTCATGCCGTCGCCGCCGGGCCGCGTACGGTCGGACTCGAAGACGACCCGGGCGCCGTCTGGAGACCAGTCGGCGGCTATGTCCTGGCCGCGTGAGGGGTTGAGGCTGCGTAGGCCTGTGCCGTCCGCCCGGATAACGTAGATGTCGTATGTCCCGGCCCGATCGGACGACAGGAGTATGCGGTCGTCCACGGGCGACCATTTCGGCATCTCGTATCGGGCGGCGCCGTCTGTCACTCGCGTCGGATTGCCACCATCGGCGTCCATTACGTAGATGTCCCGCTGGTCACGCGCCCTGCCGCGCGAGGAGGCGAAGGCGATACGCCGTCCGTCTGGAGACCACGAGGCGTTGTCGTCAACGGCTGGGTGCCGCGTTAGGTTGATGCGCGCGCTCCCGTCGGGGGCCATGGCGTAGATGTCGGACGCGGCGTCCAGGTTCTCCGTCGAGCGCGCGGCTACGAGGATTCGCGTGGCGCCGAGGTCGCCCGTCGGCACCGTAACGTCCGGCACGGGGCGGGACGCCGGGGTCAGGACCGGCCGTGGCTTGCCGTACCCAAGACCGGGCCACCCGTCCGGCTGTGCCCAAGCGGCGACCATGCGCAACTGCCCGGCGCCGCCCGGAGGGCGCGCAAGCTGCGCGCGCCCGTGCAGCGCGGCCCGCCGACGGGTGGCGATGCGATCCTGAGCGTGCGCCACCGGCGAACAGGGCAACGACGATCGCCGCGCCGATGGCGACCGCTCCCGCCACCTTCACGATCGACACCTCGTGGGACGCTTCGGGCTGCGGCTCACGCCCGGCGACGTGGTCGAGTGCGTTCTCGACCATGCTCAGCCCGGCCGGAATCAGCAGAGCGCCCGAGCCCAGCACGTCCAGGGCGATGTCGACGCGCCCCGTCCGACGGAAGTATTGCCGCAGCATCTCCCGCGCCCGCCCCAGCCGCCTCTCCGCGCCCACCTCGCTTATCATCAGGGCCTCGGCGATCTCGCGAACGGACGCGTCCGCCATGTACTGCATCACGATGGGCACGCGGTAAGAATCGGGCAACTGCTCCAGCGCGTCGGTGACAAGCCGGACAAGGTCGTGGCTCCGCTCGAATTCCGCTTGGCCGGGTTGCGCCGCCGGTTCCGCGGCTTCCGCGTGCGGGGACTCCATGGGCGTCTCTCGGCCGTGACGGCGGACGTGGTCCTGGCATCGCGTGAACGCGATCCTCGCTATCCACGCCGCGAAGCTGTCCGGCTGCTTCAACTGACGTAGGCGTTCGTAGGCGCGGACGAACGTATCCTGCGTGACGTCCTGGGCATCGGCGTGGTTCAGCAGGCGAGCGTATGCGATGGAATAGACTCGTGCCTCATACCTGCGCAACAGAGTCGCGACGGCATCGTCGTCGCCGCCAACACAGCGGCGGACGAGCCATTGGTCCGAGGCAGGAATGGCGCCCGTCCTTCCTACCACTATAGACGCGCGCGAGGGCCGGGCTCCCGACAGCGATTCCGACGGCGGTCAGCGCCAGACGTTCACGCGTAGCAGTGCCGCCGCAACCGCGGTTCGATGGACTCGCCCATGTCGAGCAGTCGGCCGAGTAGCTCAGAGCGATCGGCGGAGTAGTCCTGGTCGTCCCAACGGTTCGTCTTCTCGCCGGGATCGCGCTCCAGGTCGTAGAGCTCGCCGTAGGGCTGCCCAGCGTACCACGTGAGTTTGCGATCCGCCGTCACGACGGTCTTGAGGCGGAGGGTGTCCGGGTTGTCGACCATCTCCACGAGCGCGGCGTCGCGAACCGTCGCTTCGCGGCCGGTGAGCAGCGGCAGCGCGTCGACGCCGTCCATGTCGTCCGGTACGGCGACGCGGGCCGCGGCGAGGCATGTCGGCGCGATGTCCGCGAGGCTGAACAGACCGTCTACGGCCCTGCCGCCCGCGATTCCTTCCGGCCAGCGCCATATGGCAGGCACGCGGACCAGCTGCTCGTAGTGGAATGGGCCCTTCATCCACAAGCCGTGGTCGCCGAGAAGCTCGCCGTGGTCCGACGTGAACACGATCAGCGTGTCGTTAGCGAGATTCAGCTCGTCCAGGGCGTCCAGTATCCTGCCCAACTGCGCGTCGATCAGCTTCACCATCGAGTGGTAGTACGCGCGTCCGAGGCGCGCGTCGCGTTCGGAGACCAGACGATAGTCGCAGCCCGACCCCTGCCCGGCCATCGGGTATTCGCCCCGCATCGCGGACGACTCCAGCCGACCCTCGTGCGCTTCGAGGAAGTGCGGCGGCTTGTCGTCGAGCTCGCCGGGCTCGAAATCCGGGAGTGGCACGTCGTCGGGCGACACGCGATCCGTCTGCTCGACGGGCACGCAGTGCGGATGGTGCGGGTCCTGGAATCCCACCGACAGCAAGAACGGCCGCGAAGTGGCGTGACCCCGCAGGAAGGCGATGGCGCGATCCGCCGTCCACGTCGAGTTGTGGAACTCGACGGGCATGTCCCAGTCGAAGGCGTTGCCACCGAAAGACGCCTCGCACAGATTCGTCGCCCGCTTCCATCCCTCGACGGCGTCCGCCCCGGCACGTTCGCGCGCCCACTCGCCGTAGTGTCCGCTGATGCCGTACGTGGCGTGGCCGAGGGCCAGTTCTACCGTGTCGAAGCCGTAGTAGGGGCCGGTCCACCCGTCGTATCCACTCGACCACCTCGCGGAGTGCTCCCGCGAGCGAGAGTCGTCGCCGCCGAACGCCTGGAAGTGGGCCTTGCCGATGTAATGCGTTCGGTAGCCCGCGTCCCGGAGGATGTGGGAGACCATCCGCTCGTCGGCGGCGTAGTGCGTGCCGACGTTCCACGCGCCGTGTCGGGACACCTGCTTCCCCGTGAAGATCGACACGCGCGAGGGCGTGCACACGGGGTTCGTGCAGTACGCCCGGTCCAGCCGGACGCCCTCGGACGCTAGCCGGTCGATGTTCGGTGTGCTCGTAAACTCGCTCCCGTAGCAACTCAGGCTGTCCGTGCGTTGCTGGTCGGTCGTGACGATGAGGATGTTCGGGCGGGCGGGCGTGGTGTTCATAGGGGGGTGATCCCATGTGTGCGCGGAGCAGGAGCGGCCGCGAGTATAGCACCAGGAGCTGCGTGGGCCGAACTCGCGCTGGCGTGGCGCCCGTGGTTGTGTTATCCAAGGCTCGGGTCGTGAGACTGGCCGGGGATAAGGAGCACGCATGGGCGACATTGCACAGCGGCTGGACGAGCTGGAGGCCGAGGGGTTCATCGTCATTGAGGGCGCCATGACGCCCGAGGAGACGGAGCGCATCCGTCAGCGCGTTGACTACGCGCGCGAGCAGGGCTGGGAAGAGGGCTTGAACGCAGTCGGCAACATGTGGTTCGACACGCTGCTGGACCGCGAACCGGAACAGTACGCGCCGCTCGTCGGCCACGCGAGCCTACGGCCCTACCTCGAGGGCATGATGGGGCCGCAGTGCCAACTGCGCAGCCTGCGGGCGCACATCAACCCCGGGCCTTACCTCCAAGAATGGCACATGGACTTCTACGGGTACTGGGACGAGAAGCGAAAGGCCAACGGCGCGCGCCTGACCGTGCCGCCCGTAGGTGTGAACACCACGTTCTACCTGCAAGACAACGACCCCGGGCAGGGACACCTCAAGTTCGTCGAGCGCGGCCATCTCGTCGAGCCTGACGGGCTGGCCCCACACGATCGGCCGACGTTCGAGGCGTGGTGCGAGTCGCGGGAGCACGTCGTCATCCATCCGAAGGCGGGAGATGCCGTCCTGTTCCTGAGCCACATCCCGCACCAGGGCGCCAAGGACGACGACCGCATGGAACGCTCGAACGTCGTCTGCCACTACCAGGTCACGCCCATGCACGAGAGGGCGTGGCATGTATCGACGCCGCGAGGGTTCGTCGGCACGTTCCCGTTCTCGCAGTGATCTTCGTACGCGGCGGCCCTCACGGGCCGCACACGGCCGTTACGTGCGGCGCCCCGCGCGCTAGGCTATCCTGTCAGTGTTCCGAGCCGATCCGAGGCCGATTCGCGCTCGGGTCTGGAGACTCATGGCTGTTCACATCTTCCCTGGTGGAGGACCTCCGAGATGAACGAGAGACTGCGGGTCAAACCGATACTCATCGGCTGGTTGGCGTCGTTCATCGGCTGATGATCGCGGGCATTGGCGTCGCGGTGTACAGCACGGGTGGCGATTTCGCGAAGCTGCAGAAGTTTGGCGAGGAAGCGTCGACGACGACGCAGATCGCCATGTCGCTCTTCGGGGCCTTCTTCGCGTTGCTCGGGGGG
>NYZG01000073.1 GCA_002687025.1 Candidatus Poribacteria bacterium | reverse complement strand
CAGACGGGGTCACGTACGTCGACGGCGTCAGACAACGCAACGAAAACGACTGGGAAGCCGCCGCCGGATGAACTTACACACCTATTGACGCGACCTCCTGATGGATGATCGCGTCGGGATGATCCAGAGCGTAGCCTGCCCAGACGCCCAGCGAGTCTTCCCATCCGAGGGCGTCGATGTTATGCGGGAGGACGGCCAACCACACCCGTGCCGTGACGGGGTCCTGTTCGTGCGGATTGATCCGGTAGTTCTGCCGGATTTCCTGACGTCCCTTTCCGTAGATCGTGTGGCACGCTCCGCCTCCGTATCCGCCGCCATCCACATCGATGTGGAGATAGAGCGACTTGGCCTCCCCGGTGTGGTTCACCAGCGTTGCCGTGGCGACATTGGCGCCGACTGCCGGCGTGCCCAGGTCGAGCGATTGGACGGTGACTTCGCCGGGCTCGGGCAAGTCGGGCCCGGGGGTCCTGGTCAGCTGCTCAGGCAGAGCGCGCAGGAGGTATTCCTTCTGGAAGAACGGTTGCGCCCGGTTGGGGCCACCCGCGTCCGGCGGAGCCAGGGACAAGGAGAGTCGGAGGGCTATGCGCCCGTCTCTGGAGACGTATCCGAAGTCTCGGAGGATGCGTGTGATGTTGAACGACTCGCGTACCGTTCTCTCGGTCCCCGGATCGAGTTCGTATTGGAACTGTGTCTGCCAGTTCATGCCGCGGTCTTCGCGCACCTCCGTGCGCACGTCCATGATCACGACACGCACAGTATGGCTCTTGTTGACGAGGTGAAGGGATAGTCCGTTGACTCCCCATCGGGGGCCGTCCAGACGCATATCCGTGGCGCGGATCACGTCGGTTTCGGTCAGGGCTTCCCTCTCGAAGTCCGCGGGCAATGTGTAGGCGTCGAACCACTCTTTGGACATCGCACGCACTCCTTCCGCGAGCAGCGTACGTGCTCGCTGTATCCGGCTTTGCACCGTCGACATCGGCAGCTCCAGGGAGGCCGCCATCTCTCGATAGGACGTGTCTCCGGCGATGAGCAGCGCTGCCACTTCGCGATATGTCTCGGGCAGGGACGATACGGCCTCGTCGATGCGATCCAACAGGCTTGCGCGTTCCGCCTGCGCTGCCGGGTCTTCGCCCGCATCCGTCGCGAGTGCCCCGCCGCGCGCTTCCCCCGTCGCGTCGACGATGGCCTCCAGCGACACGACGATGTTCCCTTCCCCGCCTCGTATCCGCCTGTGGCATACGTGCCGCGCTATCGAGCACAGCCACGAAGCGAACCTGTGATGATCGCGTAGCGACGACAGCCGCTCGTAGGCGATGAGGAAGGCGTCCTGCGCTGCGTCGTGCGCTTCGGCCGGGTCACCCAACACGCTGCGAGCGACGGCATGCACGCGTTGCCGATGTCTGGCGGCGAGGAGGCCGAATGCGCCCTTGTCGCCGTCCAAGGCGTCCCTTACCAACTGAGCTTCTGTAGACATGGCGCGCTCCTGCCACTACAGTGCCATATCGGTCACGATGCCAATCAGCAATCCCGACGGTACGGGAGGACATGGCGGCCGCAACGTCTTCGGCACACGGCAGCGGAGGGCGGTCTGGCACGGCTTCACGTTGGGGAGGAGGGACGCCGGGCGGACCACGCGGGTCACCGCCCCGCTCGGGGCGGGCCAGAGGCGTGCAGTCTTCCGGCGCCTGGACGCCCACGGGTGGAGCGCCTAGAACTCCTCCGACCCCGCCGCGCGGAAATACACCGTCGTCAGCAGGACGACGATCGCCATGAGCACGCAACCCGCCGCGGAGCCGAACGGCCAGTCGCGGACGGTCTTGAACTGGAGCTCGATCAGCTCGCCCAGCATCATCGACTTCGCGCCGCCGAGAAGCTTCGGTGTGACGAACGCGCTCGCGCTGGGGATGAACACCAACACGCTGCCCGCCACCACGCCCGGCATGCTGAGCGGCAACGTCACCTTGCGGAACGCGGTGAAGGGCGTCGCGCCGAGGTCCTGCGCCGCCTGCACCAACGAATCGTCCAGTCGTTCCAACGTCACGTACAGCGGCAGGATCATGAACGGCAGATAGCCGTACACCAGACCGATGACAACGGCCGCGTCCGTGCCGTAAAGCACGAACGACTGCATGCCCAGACGCTGCGCGAACGTGTCGAGCAGGCCGCCCTTCCACAGGATGAATCGCCACGCGTACGTGCGTATGAGGAAGTTCGTCCAAAACGGGAGCACCACGAGCAGGAGCAGCGTGTTCCGCCATCGCGCCGATGCCCGGGCGAGTCCGTACGAGAACGGGTAGCCGATCAGCAGGCAGAGCGCCGTCGTCGCCACGGCCAGCCACAACGAACGCGCGATGATGACGATGTAACTCGGCGGAAACTCGCCGGCGAGCGAACGCCCCAGGCGAAGGTAATTGCCTATCTGCGCCGTCCACGCCACGGAACCGTCGGCTGCCCGCGTCAGGAAACTGTAGAACACCACCAGCGCGATGGGCGCGAGGAAGAACACCACAAGCCAGAATATCGCGGGGAACAGCAACACCAAGTAGGGATGCGTAGTCGCCCAACGGGGCCGCCTCACCACAGCACCCGCTCCAGGAACGCCTGCGTACGGGCATGCTGGGGCGAGCGCAGCACATCGCCCGGAGCGCCCTGCTCGACGATCGCGCCCTCGTCCATGAAGATGAGGCGCGTGCCGACCTCCTCGGCGAAGCGCATCTCGTGGGTCACCACGAGCATCGTCATGCCCTCGTCGGCAAGCTGCTTCATGACGACCAGCACCTCGTGGACCAACTCCGGGTCCAACGCGGAGGTCACCTCGTCGAACAGCATCACCTTCGGCGTCATGGCCAAGGCGCGCGCGATCGCGACGCGCTGCTGCTGCCCGCCCGAGAGCGTGCTCGGGTAGGCGTCCACCTTGTCGGCGAGCCCCACCTTCTCCAGCAGCTCTGCGGCGCGCGCCCGGCTGACGACCGGGGCGACGCCACGCACGAGACGCGGGGCGAGCGCCACATTCTCCACGGCCGTGAGATGGCCGAACAGGTTGAATCGCTGGAACACCATCCCGACCTCGGCGCGGACGGCGTTGATGTTCGTCTCGTCGTCGTCCAGCAGGACGCCGTCTATGACGATGCTCCCCGCCTCAGGTCGCGTCAGGTAGTTCAGACAGCGCAGGAGCGAGGATTTCCCCGAACCGCTGGGGCCGATGACCACCAGGCGCTCCGAGGGTTGCACGTCGAGGTCCACGTCGCGCAGGACGACGAGGTCGCCGTACGTCTTACGCAGCCCGCGGACTTGGATGATCGGGTCTTGCACGAGCCTGCCTGCGCTCCAACATGCGAGCCAATTGCGACAGCGACAACGTCAGCACAAGATAGATGAGGGCGACCATGATGTACACGGCGAACGTATCGTACGTGGCCGCGACCTCCAAGCGGGCCCTCTGCGTGATCTCCTCGATTCCGATCACGGCCGCGAGCGACGTGTCTTTGAGAAGCGCGACGGACTCGTTCACGAACGCGGGCAGGACGTTGCGAAGCGCCTGCGGCAGCACGATGTGCCACAGCGTCTGACGCCCGGACAGGCCCAGCGCCCTGGCGGCCTCTCGCTGACCAACGTCCACCGATTCGATCCCGGCGCGGAACGTCTCCGCCATGTAGGCGCCGTAGCATAGGCCGAAAGCGAACACCGCCAGCCAGAAGGTCGGAATCTGCCCGTATTCGCGAAGCAGCCCTGGCAACGCGAACGCCATCAGCAGGAGCGTGACGAGCAACGGGATGCCGCGCAGCACCTCGATATACGCCGTAGCAGCCAGGCGCAACGGCGTATGGCGGGACAGTCTCGCGCTCGCGAGCAGCAGGCCCAGTCCTAGCCCCAGGACGAGCGAGCACACCAGCAGCGCCAGCGTGAGCCAGAGCGCGCCGAGGAAGTAGACCAGCCTGTCCGCCACGTTCCTCCTGCCGCGCTAGCGCGCCATGACTCGGATTCGTACGGGGCCGACGCCCGCACGGCTTCGCGGGATGCCGAGGTCCATGCGGCCCGGCCATGCAGAGAGAGTCTCCCCCAGACAGCCGTGCAGGGGAAGGGGCGTCGGATCGCCGCTCCTAACGGCGCGGAAGGCGCGCTGTCGCGACCTGCGCCGACAATCACTCGATGGCGAAGGTGACCTGCACCGTCACGGTGAGTTCCAGCTCGCCGGGCTCGATCGGCACGCCGCCGTCGGACGCGGCGGCGTCGAAGTCGCGTTGCGAAGTCGGATTGCCTACCGACTGCTCGGAGATGCTCGTCGCCGCTCCCAGGGTGACGCCCGCGGCGTCGGCCATGACCTGGGCGCGCTGACGGGCGTCCTCTACAGCCTTCACGCGGGCTTCCTCGCGCAGGGCGTCGGGGTCGTCCACGGTCAGCGTGAAGCCGTGCACGTTGTTGGCGCCCGCGTCGAGGGCCGCCTGTAACACGTCGCCGACGGCTTCGATGTCGCGCATCGTGACGGCGACGGTGTTCGCCACCTGGAAGCCGACGATGTTGTCCGGTCCCTCCTGGCGATAGTCGCGTTGGGCCGAGACGGTGAAGCCGGACGTGCCCACGTCCTTGTCGTCGACGCCAGCCTTCTTGACCGCGGCGATGATGCGCGCCGCCTTGGCGTTGTTCTCCGCCAACGCGGGGCCCACCTCTTCGTCGAACGTCTCGACCCCGAGCTGGACCCGGGCTATATCGGGATCGGTAGTGACCTTGCCCGTGCCCGAGACGCGTATGCCTTCCGAATTCGCGTCCGTTGGCACGTCCACCTGCGCGCATCCGAGCGCGAGAACCAACGCCGCCGTGATCAGCACAACCGTTCTCATTGCCAATGTCCTTCCCCGGCCGAGCTCTGCGTCGCGACGGCGAACACGGTCACCGAATAGGAGCCGTCGGCCGCGATGCGCACGCGCGCGCCCGCAGTGGCCGTCGTCGCGGTTAGCTCGACGCCTTTCCCTGCTTCCGTTCGTCGCACGGTCAGCGTGTCTTCTCCGAACGTCTGACCGTCGCCCAACACTCGCTTCGCGTCCGCCGGCGCCCCGCGCGGCATAGCGTGAGGCATCGCCTGCGGCGCCTCGCGTCCCACAGCCGCGCCGTATGCGGCCGCGACCGTGTGCGCCAACGCGCTATCGTCGGCCGCTACCGATGCCTTCGCCACCTCGGCGGCCGTCAGTAGCGCGGCCTTGAGGCGCTCCTGCTCCTCGCGCAGGTCCGCCGCGCCGTCGTCCGCTGGGGCGTAGCGGGTGGCGAGTACGATTACCGTCGCTAGAACGACGACGAAGCCGATCGTGATTACCAGAGCCAGGCCCCGCACGTTCCGAGCGTGAGCGAGGTCCTCGACATCCTCCACGTGGTGCGGCAGAAGCGTGTCATGGGCCACGGCGGCGGACGCGGCGGCGAGCAGTAGGGCCAGCGCCACGGCCGCTCCCGCATGGCTCCGTGTTGGCGGGGTCATCAGAGATCCTACTGACGCTGCGGCCGCGCGAACTGCACGGGACGCCCGACCGTGACGCTCCTCATGAAATCCGTCCATATCGGGAGGGCGCCCTCGGAGCCGCTGTGGTCGACCTTCTTGGTGGGGTCGTCGAAGCCCACCCACACGCCCGTGACGATGTCGCGTGTGTAGCCGATGAACCAGGCGTCCGTGTAGTCGGACGTCGTGCCGGTCTTGCCGCCGGCCGGGTACGTGAATCCGGCCCGTCGAGCGCGTCCGCCGGTCCCGCGCGGGTGGTCCATCACCTGCTGCAAGACGGCGTTGGTGGTGTGGGCGATCTGAGGGTCCAGCGACGGCACGCGTTGAGGGACGTTCTCCTCGAGTATCTGGCCGTCCAGCGTGACGACATGCCTCACCATCACCGGCGTTACGCGAATGCCGAGGTTCGGGAAGGCGGTATACGCGGTCGCCATCTCCATCAGGGTGACCTCGGCGACGCCGAGCGCCAGGGCGGGGTACGGCGGCAGGTACCCGGTGATACCTAGACGCCGCGCCAACTCGGCCGCCTTCTTGGGGCCGTCGGGGGCCATCATCTCGTTGAGCATGCGCGCCGTGGGGATGTTGAGCGACCGGATCACGGCCTCTTCGAGCTCGACCTCGCCGGAATAGACGCCCGCGCGGTAGTTCTCGGGCGTCCAATCGCCCAACGACCAGGGCTCGTCGAGCACCTTGTCCCGCGGCGTCAGCCCATGTTCCCACGCAGCGGTAAACACCACCGGCTTGAACGCGGACCCCGGCTGCCGGCGCGCTTGCGTCACGTGGCTGTATTGGTTCTGCACGAAGTCGCGGCCGCCGACGAAGGCGCGCACATATCCCGTGCGGTTTTCGATCATGACCAGCGCGCCCTGTATGTATCCCTCCAGGCGCTCCGCGCCCGCGAAGCCGGCGTCCACCTGCTGGCGCACGGAGGCGTACGGTTGGTACTGTAGGGCTGCGTCCAGGATCGCGAGATGCGCGTTCACGGCGGTCATCGCGTGTTCCTGGAACACCGGGTCCACGGTCGTATAGACGCGCAGGCCGCGCGAGTACAGGTCTTCCGGCGTGTAGGTGTTTTCGAGCGTCTGGCGTATGTGAGAGGTGAAGTGTGGGGCGAATCCGCGTGGGGCTTTCCGGCGCGTGGACGACAGCTCGATGTCCTCGGCACGCGCGTTGGCGTAGTTGACGCTGGAGATGTAGCCGCGTCGATGCATCTGCCTGAGGACCAGGTCCCGTCGGCGTTTCGCGTTCGCGGGGTTCTGCACCGGTGAGTACCGCGTCGGGGAGTTGGGAACCGCGGCGAGCAGCGCGCATTCCTGGAGGCTAAGGTCGCTGACGTCCTTATCGAAGAAGAAGCGCGTCGCCTCCTTCACGCCGGCGAGGGTTCTGCCGCTACGTCGCCCGAAGTCGGTGAAGTTCAGGTAGCGCTCGAATATCTCTTCCTTCGAATACTGCTGCTCGATGCGGAGGGCGACGATCCACTCCTTCACCTTTCGCGGGATCGTCTTGTCGCGCGTGAGGAGGAGGTTCTTAGCAAGCTGCTGGGTGATCGTGCTGGCGCCGGCGCCGAAGATGCGGCCGCTCATCACGTTGCGGACCATGGCGACGGCGAACCGTCGTGGGTGCACGCCCGAGTGGGCGTAGAAGTCGTTGTCCTCGATGGCGAGGAAGGCGTTGGTCAGGTTCACCGGGGTCTCGGAGAGGCGTATGAGCTGCCGCGCCAGGCCCTCATCGACGTTGTAGAACTCGTCGAGCAGCTCCGGCTCCAGGTGGACGACATCGCGCGCGTCGCCTGCTTCTCCCGTGATCTCTCGAAGCAGGTTGTTGCGAAAGCGCAGGCGGAACGGCTCTGCGGTCTGACGGATGCGCGGATGTGTGAACGGTCTCGGATACACGCTCATGGCGATGTCGCCGGAGTCGACGTCGGTCACCTCGTAGTACGTCCCGGGCTCGATGAGGCCGTCGTTCGCCATGCGCTGATATGCCAGGCGTTCGAGTCGGCGACGCGTGTGATCGTGCGCTACTCCGACCTCGAGCTTCGCCACCTCGGAGTACACCTCGGTGTGCTGCCGCCACGTCTTGATCTCGCCGTAGTCGAGGCTGTCGAGGGAAGGGGCTTCGTCTGCGAGCCGCTTGATGTAAGAGGCCGTCAGGGCCGTCCCCGCGAGCGCGCAGACCACACCGAGAACGAAGATGACCTGAAATGCGCCGACGATGAAGCGCATCACCGGGTGGCGGAAGAAGCGCACGACGGCACGCATGAGCGGGAGATCTCCAGGCAAGGGGTAGGGTCCGATGCCCGAATTATCCGGGCCGCCGCGTCGACAGTCAAACAGATGAACGAGCGGCGGCGCCGGCGAGGCTACGCCGCGTCACGCCTCGGAGGCCCGGCCGTCTGTCGAGGCGCGTGGGCGCCACGGCACACATGCTATCAGCTGCGATCCCGATCGGGCCTCGGACCCAATCTCATTGCGAGAGGCGGAACTCATCGAAGCGGATCGCCGTGCCGTTGGGGAACGCGCCCGGATAGACGATGCGGTCGATGTCTCCGATCGCGTGCACGCCTACCTCCAGAGGCCCTTCGACGGGAAACTCCGACTCGCCCGCGGTGAACCACACCTCACCCTCCGCGCTGCACAATGAGCGCACGCGTGATCCGGCGCGCTCCAATCGCAGGCGCGTCCCCGCGGCAGGCAGTCGGCCGCGCCCGATCGTAACATCGGATGACGCAAGCCGACCCGAGAAGCTGACCTCATGCGGGCCACGCGTTCCGATGTCCAGACGCAGGTAGTTCTCCTCGTCCTGCCATATCAGGAGGCCACCGATCCCCGGTCGATCGGTCATGGCCGGTTGGCAGCGCGTCTGCATGACGAAGTCGCCCTCCGCAGTCTGCACGAGACGTGGTGCGCTCGCGTTGAACTCTTGGAAGTCACGTCCGCTAGCCGCGTGTATGTGAGTCCCGTCGTTGTCGCTCCAGGAACAGTCGCCAAACGGATCGTGCCACAGCCACGCGGTCGAATCTGGCAATGCCGCCCTGCGCGACAGATCGGGCAGTGGTCCTGGCGTAGTTGTGGGGTGGAGGCGCCACTGAGACACCTGGCCGACCAACGCTGGATGCTCCCGGGCAATCTGTGCGCAATGGTCGCTGAACACATCGGGGTCGCACACGTCTTCGAGTCCCGAGAGCAACAGGAGTAGGCTGTCCGTGACTGACTGCGTAAGGAAGAGGGAGGGATGGGTGTCGCAGACGATGGGAGTCGTCTCTAGGAAGCATGCTCTCGCCTGTTCGTGGTCGGCCCGAGCCAGATGGGTCCAGGCGAGCCCCAGACCTGTCACCGGCTCAGACACACCGTCGTACCGGTAGGCGGCCCGGGCGTCGCCGAACGCCTCCAGGGCCTCATCGTACGCGCCCTGGCAGAGGCTGATCTCACCTATAGCTCGCAGGCAGTGGCCGATCTGCGTCCGGAAGCCGACCGCCTTGTTGAAATCTAAGGACCGGCGAACATGGGGCGCCGCGTCCTCCGGCCGTCCCTGCGACACCAGCGCATACGCGACATACCTGGCCAGCACGCTACCGGTCTTGGCGTCCCCGATGCGGTCGCAGATGTCCAGACCCGTGCGGAACTCCGCACTCGCTGCACGCAAGTCGCCGCGTTCTTGCGTGAGGAGCCCTCGTTCCGGGTACGAGAAGCCCAGCGCGGCGGTGTCATGATGCCGTACCGCCACGTCCATCAGTCGAGCTGTCCACCACTCGGCGCCGTCCAGATCCCGTAACTGGGCCCGCAGGAAGAACGCGATGTGAAAGTATGCGAACCGGAGCTCTTCGCAGTAGGGCAATTGGTCGATGAAGCGCGCGTTCCGCTGGGCGTATTCCCACGCGCCTTCGGCGTCTCCCAGCGCCCACACTGCCCCTGTTACGATGGCATTTGCGAGCGCCGCTTCGACGCACTCCGAGTCCTCTGCGAGCAGGGCAAGGCATTCCTCGCCGATCTGCCTTCTCTCTTCGTGAGCGCCACGCCAGTACAGGCATTCAGCCAGCCAGTAGTACGCTCGTACGATCTCCCGCGGCGGGAGCCCCATCTCTCTGGTCAGGGCCACATTCCGTCGGAGCAATGGCTCTGCGTTCTCGAGGTCGCCGACGGTGTCATATGTCTTACCAAGGCCCAGGCTAGCAGCGCGCTCCCAGGCACGTGTCGTCGCATCGGCATCGCACACGGACAACCTCGATAGCGCGCGCTGAAAGACATCTATTGCTTGCTCGTTGAGGTAGTTCCGTCGCGCCTTCTCCGCTGCGCGTACCAGGTATTCGACCGCCTTCTCGTCGTCGTCGCTGAGTTCGTAGTGGTACGCCAACTGCTCGACGTGTTCCTCGATGTCGTCGGCGTAGAGCGCCTCCATCTCGCGAGCTACTGTCCCGTGAAACTCCGTGCGACGGCGCTGCACCACCGTCTGATACACCGCGTCCTGCGTGAGCGCGTGCCGGAACACGTATTCCGGCTCGGGCACGGTCCTGCCCTGATATATCAGCGCGTGGCATTCAAGCTCCCACAGCGCCTGCTCGATGTCTGACGACTGGGTCGCCACCCGCTCCAGCACCCGCCTGGGGAACACGCGGCCGATCACGGAAGCGCTCTGAAGCACGTGCCGCAATTCCGCCTCAAGCCGATCCACGCGACTCAGGACGATGCTCTGCACCGTCTCTGGAACCGCAACCGACTCGATACCCTCCGCAGCCGTCCAGACATCGCCATCGTGGTAGACGGCTCCCGAGTCGATCAGCGAACGGACCACCTCCTCGACGAAGAACGGGTTGCCGTGCGCTTTCTCGAGGATCATCTCCTTCAACGAGTCGGGTACATCCTCGATGGTGAGGAGCGCTTCGACAAGCGCGCGGCTCTCGTCCGGCGTCAGCTCGCGCAGGCGAATGTCGTGGAAACGCTCGGGGCACTTCCGCTCCGCGACGGAGCCCAGACGCCAACACCGATGCTCCTGCTCCGGTCGATAGACGCACAGGAGGAAGATCGGCGTGTCGGACAGCGACTCCATCAGCAGCGAGACAAGGTCGGTGGACAGCGCATCGGCCCAGTGGAGATCGTCCAGGACCAACACCAGAGGCTGACGCCGTGAGAGGGCTACGAGGAAGTCACGCACGGTATGGAACGTCTGATGGCGCATCTGTTGACCGTCCGCGAACTTGAGTCGATCGTCCCAGTCGTTCCCGAACTCCACCGCGAGGAGATGACCTAGCAGCGGGCCCATCTCGTCCATCTGCTCTTCGGCCAATGAACCGTCGGAGACCATGCCCTGCAGCGCGTCTACGATCGCCGTCGCGCGCACGGAATCATCGTCTGCCGTGTGCCACGCGAAGTAGGCGTGCAGGGCGTCGATAAAGGGCCAGTAGCTTGCGGTCCCCCCAAGTTCGACGCAGCGGCCTTCCAGCCACATCGGCGCGGGGCGATCCTCGGTCGGGGTCATCGCGAACTGCTGCAGCTCCGACGTCAGGCGTGACTTGCCGACTCCGGCCTCGCCGATGACGGTGGCGATCTGACCATCGCCATGAGCGGCCTTCGTGAGCGTCTCCTTCAGATCTGAGAACTCCCGGTCGCGGCCGATGAGTTCCGCGCGGAGCCCTTCGATGCCTCGCACGCGCTCGGGTCTTGGCAACGCCTCCTCGACGCGATGCGCCGCGACGGGTCGGTCGATCCCCTTGATCTCGACGCTCAGGTCGGTAGAGCGGAACATTCGTCGCGTGTGTCTGTGCGTAGCCTCGCCCACCAGGATCTGTCCCGCTTCCGCCTGCCCCTGTAGACGAGCCGCCAGGTTCACCACCGGCCCCATGACGGTGAGTTCCCGATGTTGCTCGGAGCCCATCTCGCCGAAAAACACCTCGCCGCTGTTGATCCCCGCAGTGACACCGAGGCCAAGCTCGGCCGCGACGTCGCGTATCGCCATTGCCGCGCGTATGGCGCGCTCCGGGTCGTTCTCGTGAGCGTGTGGAGTACCGAACACGGCGAGGACGCCGTCACCGAGGAACCGGTCGATGCGTCCGTCGAAGCGCTTCAGGCTCTCGACCATCGCGGTCAGCAGCCTGTTGACGAGCGACGCGGCTTCGTCCGCGCGCAGTCCGTGGGTGGTCTGCACCGAGGACGTCATATCGGCGAATAGGACGGTGACGAATCGGTTCTCGTCCTGATGACGCGTGATGAGGGCGTCGTCGACCGTGGCCGGGCTGGCAGATTGGAGCGCGTGGAACTGCTGTTCTAGGGAGATGGTCGGCGGCTCGGCCTCCGCGTCGGGCGGCCCGGGCAGCGCGCTGCCGCAGCTTCCGCAGAACCGGTTGGCGGCGGGACTCTCGACCTTGCAGTTGGGGCAGACCAACACGAGCTTCGCGCCACACTGACCGCAGAAGGCGTTCTCAGCCGGGCTATCCTGTCGACACTGGGGACATTGCATCCCTAACCACCTTGCGGCGGGCCACAGGCGTGCCTGCCGGGGTCATTGTGGCAACGGAGGTGCGAAGGCGCAAGGCGCCGTGGTTCGCCTGCCCGGGGGCTCACGACGCTATGTCTCGGAGGCCGGGTCATCGGTCCACGATTGCCCGGCCCGGTCGAGACCCGTGGTCGTGGCGTCGCTCAGTGCCCTGACCAGACACTGGATGTCGTCCTGGCGCCGGATGACGGCGCGACGTTCCTCGGGAATCCCCGCCGCGTGTATCTCATCCAGCATGGCGTCCAGCTTCCCACGTCTGTATCGCCATATCACCGGCGGGAACGCGCGGAGCGCTTCGAGCAGCGGCTCGCCATCTGCCTGGACCTGGCGGGGCAGCGGCGTCACATGTTCCCAACCGAAGCGCCGCCCCACGGACCTGGCGGTGACACGCCACACGTTCACCCAGAACGGCAGGTCGATCGCCACGGTCCAGGTGGCCCGGCCGAGGACGAGATCGCGAACGCGGCTGTAGTTCCCGTCGACCACCCAAGCGTCCGCGCTCACCACGTCGGCAACTTGATCGCGAAATCGGCCCGTCTCGCACTCCCGCCATGCCGACAGCCAGAACAGATCGTCCAAGTGCGTTACCGGCAAGGACAGGACCGACCCGAGCCGCGCGGCGAGATGAGACTTGCCGGAGCCGGGGGCGCCGAAGATCGCTATGCGCATGATCGAGGTGGCCCTCTCGGTATCCCCGACCGCGTCGGTGGGCGTTCGCGGGCGTCCGCGGACGACGCCTCTCAGTATGTGCGCATCCCGCGAGCGGGACAATGGGTTGGGGGTCGGCAAGAGGGCTATTCGGTTTTCACGGTTGGACTCCGATTAGGGTCATTGCCTCCATGGGTCGCGCGCCGAGTCTGCGGGT